>RGGX01000037.1 GCA_010024485.1 Actinomycetota bacterium
ATCTCCCGTCCGAGGCCGTCGAACGTCTCTCCTACGAGCTCGAGGTCATCGCCTCGATGGGCTTCTCGTCGTACTTCCTCATCGTCTGGGACCTGATCCGTCACGCCCGCGACTCCGGCATCCGCGTCGGACCGGGTCGCGGCTCGGCAGCGGGTTGCGCGGTGGCGTACTGCCTGTGGATCACCGATCTCGACCCGATCCGGTACGACCTGCTCTTCGAGCGCTTCCTCAACCCGTCCCGCATCTCGATGCCCGACATCGACATGGACTTCGACTCGCGTTACCGCGACGAGATGATCCGGTACGCGGCCGCCAAGTACGGGCGAGACCACGTGGCGCAGATCATCACCTTCGGCACCATCAAGGCCCGCAACGCGGTGCGCGACGCCGCGCGGGTGCTCGGCATGCCCTACGCCGCCGGTGACCGGGTGGCCAAGGCGATGCCCCCGCTGGTCATGGGGCGCGACACGCCGCTGCGGTACTGCTTCGAGCAGGACGAGAAGTACGTCGATGGGTACAAGGCCGCCGGCGAGCTGCGCGACATGTACGAGTCGGACCCCGATGTGCGACGCATCGTCGACGTCGCGAAGGGCCTCGAGGGCCTGAAGCGCTCCGACGGCATCCACGCGGCGGCGGTGGTGATCACCAAGGACCCGGTCACCGAATACCTCCCGGTCCAACGGAAACCGGAGTCCAACCAGAACCCGGAGGACGCCCCACTCGTCACCCAGTTCGAGATGCACGGGGTGGAGGAGCTCGGCCTCCTGAAGATGGACTTCCTCGGTCTGCGCAACCTCGACGTCATCACCGACACCCAGGCCATGGTGCGCGACGGGGGAGCGGCCGACTTCGACATCGACGCCATCCCGCTCGACGACGCAGCCACCTTCGAACTGCTCTCGCGCGGCGACACCATCGGGGTGTTCCAGTTGGAGTCGCCTCCGATGCGTCAACTGCTCAAGGCCCTGGCGCCGAACTCCTTCGAGGACGTCTCCGCTGTGCTCGCGCTCTATCGGCCCGGCCCGATGAGCGTGAACATGCACTACGACTACGCCGACCGCAAGAACGGCCGGAAGCCGGTGGAGTACTTCCACCCCGACGCCGTGGAGGTCCTCGACGACACCTTCGGCCTCATGATCTACCAGGAGAGCGTGATGCGGGTCGCTCAGCGGTTCGCGGGCTACGACCTCGCCCAGGCCGACAACCTCCGCAAGGCCTGCGGCAAGAAGCAGCGTGACCTCATGGAGGCCGAGCGGACCAAGTTCGAGGCCGGGTGCGTCGACACCGGCTACGGGGAGGAGCTCGGCCGCGAGCTCTTCGACGTGATCGAGCGCTTCGCCGACTACGCCTTCAACAAGAGCCACACCTTCGGCTACGGCCTGGTGACCTATCAGACCGCCTATCTGAAGGCTCACCACCCGGTGGAGTACATGGCGGCCTTGCTCACGAGTGTCAAGGACAAGCTCGACAAGGCAGCCGTCTACCTCGCCGACTGCCGGGCCGCCGGGATCCCGGTGCTGACCCCCGACATCAACCGGGCTGAGGTCGACTTCACGGCGCTCCCCGTCGATCAGATTCCGCCCGGGCTGGAGGTTCCCCACGGCTGCCCCGGGGTGATCGTCTTCGGTCTCTCAGCGGTCCGCAACGTCGGGGTCGGCCTCATGGAGCAACTCCTCGAGGAGCGGCGCGAGAACGGTCCCTACGAGTCGTTCCACGACTTCGCTGAACGCGCCCCGGAGCCCGTCCTGCATCGCAGGACGGTCGAGTCGCTCATCCGCGCCGGGGCCTTCGACGGGTTCGGTCACCCACGTCTCGGCCTGCTCGCGGTGTTCGAGCAGATCATCGACTCCACTCTCACTAGGAGGCGCGAGCGCTCCCAGGGCGTCATGAGCCTCTTCGGCGACTGGGGAGGCGGTGACGATGCCGTCGATACCGGATTCGACGAGAAGGTCGAGATCCCCGATCGCGAGTTCGACAAACCGGAGCGACTCCGCGTCGAGAAGGAGATGCTCGGCCTCTATGTCTCCGATCACCCGCTCCGCGGCGCCGAGGGGGCACTGCGCCGGCGTGTGGAGCGCTCGATCACCGACCTCGAGTCGATGGATGACGGCTCAATCGTGGTGGTCGGCGGGGTGGTGACGACGCTGGCTCGCAAGTACACCCGCGCGGGGGATCAGATGGCCTCGTTCGTGCTCGAGGACCTGGCTGCCTCCATCGAGGTCACGGTGTTCCCGCGCACCCTCGCGGCTCAGGGGCACAAACTCCAGGACGACGTCATCGTGGCCGTGAAGGGACGCCTCGATCGGCGCGACGAGTCCCGCTTCGGTCTGATCGCCACGGAGATCACCGCCCTCGACGGTTTGAGCGACGGTCCGGCAGCCCTGTTGACGGTGCGACTCGGTTCCAACCACCTCGATGACGGGGGAGTCGACCGACTGCGCGAGATCATCAGCGAGCATCCGGGACGCACCCCGGTCGAGATCGAGATCCCGCAGGGGCAGACGGTCCGACTGCCCGACGGCTACCGGGTCGACGTCGATCGGGTGATCGGCGAGATCCGGGTCGCATTCGGACATGACGCGGTCCGGCTCTGAACGCCGACTTGTCCGGCCGTCGTCCTGAGATGGCAGAATGTAGGGGTATGCCTACCGTGGGAGAGGGGTTATGTCGGTAGAAGTGGTGACGAACGACGCGAGTGCGGTCACCGACACACAACTCGATGAGATGGCCTCCCTCGGGGGAGCCTTCGACATCGGCGCCATCTCGAAGGCCCGCGAGGAGTGGGTCCTGTCGACGACGGCCCGCATCGGCTCGACCCTCCACGGCTTCACCTTCTCCACGCTCGAGCGCATCGGCGGCACCCCGTGCGTGCTCATCGGCATGATGAGCACCAAGCGTCACGCCAAGCGCGAGACCGTGCTGCGGGGGCTCATGAAGGAGGCCTTCCACCGCGCGCTCATGGCCTTCCCCGACGAGGACGTGGTGGTCGGATCGCGATTTGTCTCCGCTGACGCGATGGTCATCCTGAAGGACCTCGACGATGTCACCCCACGCCCGGGGGCCCGAGCGGTGGGTGAGGAGCGCGCCTGGGGGCGACGGCTCGCCAAGCGGTTCGGTGTCGATGCCTCCTACGAGGCCGAGTCGTTCACCGTCGCTGCCGACGGCCGTGACGGATTTGTCGATCACGAGGCCCTGAAGCCCGAGAAGGTGTCGGCCGCCCAGCGCAAACTGCTCTCCGGGGTCGATGACAAGCGCGGAGGCGTGCTGATCGCCTACGGCTGGACGATGGCCGAGGATCTCGTCAAACTCGGCGCCCGCTGACATGGCCGACCTCTCCGAGGTCGTCCGCAACCGACGGATGAGTCGGTCGTTCACCACCGAGGAGGTGGACTCCGCCGCGATCGAGCGGATCATCTCCCTCGCGAGCCGGGCTCCCAGCGCCGGCAAGGCCCAGGGCTGGCACGTCGTCAGCCTCGTCGGAGACGAGACCGCCTCCTACTGGGACGCGACACTCCCGGGGCAGCGACGCGACGACTTCACGTGGCCCGGACTGCTCCGGGCTCCCGTCATCCTGGTGCTCGTCGCCGATCCCGACGCCTACGTCGAGCGCTACGGGGAGAGCGACAAGGCCCACACCGGCCTCGGTGAGGGTCGTGATGCCTGGCCGGTGCCCTACTGGACCGTCGACGCCTCGATGGCGGCGATGGTGATCCTGCTGGCGGCTGAGGACGAGGGGCTGGGAGCCCTGTTCTTCGGGCCGTTCGGTGCCACCGAGAGGGTTCGGGAGGCGCTCGGAGTGCCACCCTCGATGGAGATCGTGGCCACCATCGCGATCGGCCACCGCGATCCGTCGGTCGAGCATCGGGGTCGCAGCGCCGGACGCCCCCGTCGCTCAGTCGACGAGATCGTCCACCGCGGGGTCTGGTGACACCTCGGACCCGGTGAGTCGGGCCAGCAGGGCCGGAGGTGAATCGACGGGCAGATCACACACGTGATCGCGGCAGACGTAGGCGAGGCCCTCCCTCCGGTCCGTCCACAGCGGTGACTCGAAGGGCTCCCCCCAGGCGAGGACCATGTCGGGTCGCCAGACCGCTCGGGCCACACGGACGAGCTCGGGCTGGTCGCCCGGGATGACGACCTCGGTGATGCCGCGATGTCGCACCTCCAGCGCCGCCAGTGCGTTGGAGAGCGCTGTGGGGGTCTGCTCCACGAGGGCGCCGATCAGTGCCAGGATCCGGTCAGCGTGGTTCAGGTAGCGCGACTCACCGGTGAGGGCCGCGAGACGGATCAGGGCCAGGGCCGCGGTCGAGTTGGCCGACGGGACCGCCTGGTCGTGGAGATCCTTCTGCCGAACCACGAGTTGCTCGGCATCGTCGGCGGTGGTGAAGAGCCCGCCGTGGACCGCGTCCCAGAAGTGGTCGAGCATGGTGTCGGCGGTCGCGACGGCGAGTCGCGTCCACTCGGCGCGGCCGGTCGCCTCGCCGAGGCGGGTGAAGGCGTCGACGAGCGCCGCGTGATCGGCGGCGAGGGCTCCATGTCGCGCCCGGGGCTCACCCTCGGCCTGCCAGGACCGCAACCAGCGGCCGTCCGCGGTGCGCATCTCGCGCACGAGGAACCGTCCGATCTCCTCGGCGGACTCCACCCAGTCGGGACGTTCCAGGGCGGCTGCGGCGTCGAGCAACGAGGAGATGAAGAGGGCGTTCCACTCGGTGAGCACCTTGTCGTCGCGGCCCGGTCTGGGGCGTGATGCCCGGGCCTCGAGAAGGCGCTGGCGCAACCGTTCCACCTCGGGGGGCCGGATGAGCTCCCCACGGTGATCGAGGCGGTTCGGGATGCTGCGACCCTCGAAGTTGCCGGACTCGGAGATGCCGAACCACTCCATGGCGACCTCGGCCTCCTCGCCGAGCACCTCTCGGACCTCGGCCGGGGTCCAGGTGTAGAACCAACCCTCGACCGAGGTCCCGTCGGGCGCGGGTGAGTCGGCGTCCTCCGCCGAGTGGATTCCTCCGGCGGGATCACGGAGTGTTCCGAGGACGTAGCCGACGGTCTCCTCCACCACCAGGCGCCAGTCGTCGCGGCGGAACAGCGACCAGCCCTGTCGGTACGCGCGGATGAGGAGGGCCTGGTCGTAGAGCATCTTCTCGAAGTGGGGCACCAGCCACTGACGGTCGACCGAGTACCGCGCGAAGCCGCCGCCGAGGTGGTCGTACATGCCGCCCGACGCCATGGCGTCGAGGGTGGTTGTCGTCACGTCGCGCGGCCCGTCGCCGCCGCTCGTCATGTAGGCGCGCATGATCAACTCGAGGTGGAAGGTCGACGGGAACTTCGGCGCCTGGCCGAAACCGCCCCACTCGTCATCGAACGCCGAGGCGAGACGGCTGAGCACGTCGTTGACGGTCTCAAGGGACGGGAGGCCCTCGGTCGGAGTCACCGAGGAGGAGGCGCCGATCGCCTGCACGAGCGCGGTGGCGTTCGCGTCGAGGTCCTCACGCCGGTTCTCCCACACATCGGTGAGCGCGTCGATGAGTTTGAGGAAGGCCGGCTTGGGATAGTACGTGCCTCCCCAGAACGGTCGTCCGTCGTGGTCGAGTACGGCGGTGAGGGGCCACCCGCCCCGACCGGTCAGCGCGACGACGGCGTCCATGTACACCGAGTCGACATCGGGTCGCTCCTCGCGGTCGACCTTGATGTTGACGAACCGCTCGTTCATCGCTCTCGCGACCTCGTCGTCCTCGAAGCACTCATGGGCCATCACGTGGCACCAGTGGCAGGCCGAGTAGCCGACGCTCAACAGGACCGGGACATCGCGGCGACGCGCCTCATCGAAGGCCTCCTGCCCCCACGGGAACCAGTCGACAGGATTCTCTCGGTGCTGCCGGAGGTAGGGGGAGGTCTCACCGGAGAGGCGGTTCACGCGGACGACCCTAGGGGCCGTCGGCTCGCCCCGCAGGACGGACCCGCAACAGCGCCGGTACCCTCGCCGCGTGACGTCGCCGGCCGACAAACTCCCCATCAAGATGCTCAACGACCGTCTGCTGGTCCGGATCGGACGCGATGACGGCGAGCGTCGTTCCTCGGGCGGGATCCTCATCCCGGCGACGGCGCAGATGTCGAAACGGCTCATCTGGGCGGAGGTCGTGGCCCTCGGCCAGAACGTCCGGGTCGCCGAGGTGGGTGACCTGGTGCTGTTCTCACCCGACGACCGGTACGAGGTCGAGGTGCAGGGAGAGGACCTGATCATGCTGCGCGAGCGCGACCTCCATGCCGTCGCCGCCGAGCGGATCGAGGCATCGACCGGCCTGTACCTGTAGGTCGTCCCTAGGCTGATCGCGTGGACGAGAGCACCAACTGGGTTCCGGTGGAGGCCACAGCCGAGCTGTTGGCCAGGGTCCGCTTCGATGAGCGGGGCCTGGTGCCCGCCAT
The DNA here is from genome assembly GCA_010024485.1 of Actinomycetota bacterium. Classification (GTDB taxonomy): domain Bacteria; phylum Actinomycetota; class Acidimicrobiia; order Acidimicrobiales; family Ilumatobacteraceae; genus Casp-actino5. The sequence goes on from RGGX01000037.1 coordinate 6,424, forward strand.
CGCCCAGGACGCCGACAGCGGCGAGGTGCTCATGCTGGCCTGGATGAACGCCGAGTCGCTGTCGATGACGCTGGCCGAGGGTCGCATGGTCTACTGGTCGCGTAGCCGGTCCGAACTGTGGCGCAAGGGGGACACGAGCGGCGATCACCAGGACGTCCGGTGGGCTCGCTACGACTGCGACGGCGACACCCTGTTGTTCGGGGTGACCCAACACGGTCGGGGCGCCTGCCACACCGGTGAGCGCACCTGCTTCTTCCGGTCGCTCGAAACATGAGGATCAGTCCCGATCCCAACCGGTTCCTGGATCTGGCGGCAGAGCACACCGTCGTCCCGGTGTGGACCGAGGTGCTGGCCGATCTCGAGACGCCGGTGTCGGCGTTCCTCAAGCTCGTCGGTGACGATCACGGGTTCGTCTTCGAGTCCGTCGAGCACGGCGAGCGTTGGAGTCGCTTCTCGTTCATCGGGCGCGACCCGGTGGCCACGTTGGTCCTGCGAGAGGGAGTGGTGACCGTCACCGGTGACCCCGGCATCGAACTCGACACCGACCACGGCATGCTCGCCGCCCTCGAGCAGTTGCTGGCCGCGCACTCATCCCCGGAGATCGAGGATCTGCCCCCGCTGTTCGGTGGTCTCGCCGGATTCCTCGGCTACGACGTCGTTCGAGAGATCGAACACCTGCCCGACGCCCCTCCCGACGACCACGGGATGCCCGACGCGGTCATGAGCCTGATCGGCTCGCTCGCAGTGTTCGACCACTGGCGCCAGCGGATCCTGCTCATCGAGTCGGTCATGACCGGAGGGCTCGATCGAGACGGTCTCCTCGCCGCCCGCGCCCGCGCCGTCGGGGCGGTCACCGCAGCCGCTGAACGGCTCGCTGAGCCACTCGCCGAGCCTCCGGCGGAGCCGCCGGATCCGACCGAGGACAACCCGGAGGTGACCTCGCCGACCGCGTCGGGGGAGTACCGGCGCGCCGTCGAGGTGGCCAAGGAGCACATCCTGGCCGGCGACATCTTCCAGGTGGTGCTCTCCCAGCGTTTCGATCTCGAGCTCGGCGCCGAGCCCTTCGACGTCTACCGGGTGCTCCGACAGGTGAACCCGAGCCCGTACATGTACTTCCTCCGGACCGAGGGCGTCACCATGGTGGGTTCCTCGCCCGAGCCGATGGTGCAGTTGCGGGGCCGGACGGTGATCAGCCGGCCGATCGCGGGCACCCGGCGGCGCGGGGTGGACGACGAGCACGATCGTCGCCTCGCCGCCGAACTCATCGAGCATCCGAAGGAGCGCGCCGAGCACGTCATGCTCGTCGACCTGGCGCGGAACGACGTCGGTCGGGTGGCCGAGTTCGGAACGGTCCGCCCCGATGAGTTCATGACCCTCGAGCGCTACTCCCATGTCATGCACCTGACCTCACAGGTGTCGGGAACCCTCCGCGATGGCCTCGGCCCGATCGACGTACTGCGGGCCACCCTGCCGGCCGGGACGGTCAGCGGGGCGCCGAAGGTTCGCGCCATGGAGATCATCGACGCGCTCGAACCCGTGAAGCGGGGGCCCTATGCCGGTGTGGTCGGCTACCTCGACTGGTCGGGCAATCTCGACACGGCCATCTGCATCCGGACGATGTTCGTGCGGGCCGACGGCGTCACCGCCTCCTTGCAGGCCGGGGCCGGTGTGGTGGCCGACTCGGTGCCCGAGGACGAGGATCTCGAGTGCCACAACAAGGCAGCGGCGCTGCTCGCGGCGATCCCGGCGGCGCGGCGGATGAGCAGTCGGTGAGGGGTCGACCGTGACGATCATCGATGGTGGCTACTCCGTGCCGGGTCCCCGTGACCGGGTCGTCGTCGAGGGCCCCGACGCGCGTCGCTACCTGCACAGCCAGCTCTCCCAGGACATCGAGGCGCTGGCCGTGGGCGGTCGCGTCCTGAGCCTGGTCCTCGACCCCGACGGCAAGGTGGCGGCGCTCGTCGGCGTGACCTGTGAGGGTGACGACCGGTTCGTTCTCGATGTCGATCCCGGCTCGGGCGAGGCGGTGGCGATCCGTCTGCTCCGATTCCGGCTGCGCACCGACGCCTCCATCGAGGTGCTCGCCGCTGACCGGGCGCGCGATGCCGCCGAGGAGGCCGAGCGGATCGCCAGCGGGTGGCCGGCGCAGGGGAGTGAGATCATCCCGGGCGAGACCCTCGCAGCCGAGACCGGAGTCGTTCAGTTCGCCGTGTCGTTCTCGAAGGGCTGTTATCCGGGTCAGGAGCTCGTGGAGCGCATGGACGCCCGTGGCGCGCTGCCACCCCGACGGATCGTGCGCCTCGAGGTCTCGGCGGGCACCGCGGTCGGCGAGGCCGTCATGCGCGACGGGGAGCGGGTCGGTGAGATCACGAGCGTCTCCGGTGAGCACGCCCTCGCCCGCGTCGGCCGGGCGTTCACCGACTGACGCGAAGGGCGGAGATCTGCGACCAGAGCAGAAGCGCCCCGACGACGACCAGTGACCGCCACTCGGGCCGGCTGGCCGCCCAGAGCACTCCGGCGGTGGTCACCGTCGCGCTCAACCCGATGACGACCCGCGGGGTCGACGGCCCGAAGACCGGCTGCAGCGCGGCGCTGAGAAGGTGCCCTCCGTCGAGCGGCCACACCGGGATGAGGTTCGCCGCGCCGATCACCGCCCCCGCCCACCAGATCGCGGTGGCCGCGCCGCTCGCCGCGATGGGGTCGAGATCCAGCGGATGCTGAGCCCAGGGAAGCAGGCACAGCCAGCCGACCGCGATGTGGGCGACGGGACCGGCTGCTGACAGCGCCATACGAGCGGCGGTGCCGAGCGGGCGCCGCGGCGCGTAGGCGGTGTAGCCGACCATGAAGCCGAGGGCGATGGAGGCCTCCGATCCGAGGCGTCGGGCGACGAGGGCGTGGCCGAGCTCGTGGATGATGGTGAAGACGGCGAGCGCCACGGCGAGCACCAGCCCGTCGGGTCCGGGGTCGATCGCGAAAACGATGAAAAGGAACAGCCAGAATCCGTTGTTCACGGTCACCGGGAAGCCGAGCAGGCGCAGACCTCGACGGTCGAGACGACCGGATGCGTCCATGCCGGCACGGTAGCCCCGACACAGGGTCTCGACCCGGACGAATCGGTGGGTGGTCGCCGGAGCCCTCGTAGACTCGGACGACGTGCCTTACGTCTACGCATTCGATCACTCCCACCGCAAGCCCCCCATGTCCTACAAGGACCTCCTCGGCGGGAAGGGGGCGAACCTCGCGGAGATGACCACGGTGCTCGGACTGCCGGTGCCCCCCGGTTTCACCGTCTCCACCGACGCCTGCCGCGCCTATATGCACGGTGGTTGGCCTGAGGGCCTCGACGCCGAAGTGACCCGTCACGTCGCCAAGCTCGAGAAGACGATGGGTCGCCGGCTCGGCGACGCGAACGATCCGCTGCTCGTGAGCGTGCGCTCCGGCGCCAAGTTCTCGATGCCCGGAATGATGGACACGGT
>RGGX01000361.1 GCA_010024485.1 Actinomycetota bacterium
CTCGATCGGCACCGCGGCCGCGGCCTCCTTCCGCCGGCCCTGCGACCACAGGTCAGAGACCACCTGCACCTCCTCGGCGAACCCCTGCCTCGCGAAGGCCTGACCGTAGAAGTTGCGATCCGGCGGCCCCATCGCGCCGATCGTGAAGGCGTAGCCGTCCGCGTGCTTCCGACCCACCCGCTCCAGATCGTCGTCGAACTCCACCGCCACCGGCATCGTCACGGCGATGTCGCTGAGCTCGCGTCCCGCCCGTCGCGCCCCCCGACGCAGCGGCTCCAGGAACACCTCGGCGTGTTCAGCGATGAACGCGTTGCCAAGCCAACCGTCGGCGCACTCCCCGGTCAACTCCAGCATCCTTGGACCGAGCGCCGCGATGTGGATCGGCACCTCGGTCGGACTCGCCGACGAGCGAATACCGCGACCAGCCCCGTCGAGCGGCACCGAGTACACCTCGCCTCGGTGATCGAGGCGCTCCCCCGCGGCGGCGGAGCGCACGATCTCGATGGTCTCGCGCATGGCCGGGATCGGCGGCGGGAACGCGACCCCGTGCCAAGCCTCCATGATCCTCGGGCCGCTCGAGCCGAGCCCGAGCTCGAACCTTCCGCCCGAGAGCCGCTGCAATGACATCGCCTGCATCGCGAGCATCGCCGGAGTACGGGCACCTACCTGAACGATGCCCGAAACGAGCCCTATGCGCTCGGAGCGGGCCGCGAGGAACGCGAGCGGAGTGAGCGCGTCGTAGCCCCAGGCCTCGGGCACCCACACCGCGTCGACGCCGAGACGCTCGGCCTCGAGCACGAACCTCGCGTCGTCGTCCGAGGACATGTCGACGGCGATCGCGACGCGCATGTGTGGCACCATACGGCCCCATGACCGAGCCGGCCGAAGAGAAGACATCCCTCCGCGTCGCTGACCAGCCGTCCACCTCAGTCACGCGGCTCGTCGGTCGTCCGGCCGAGGAGATCTGGGCTCTGATCAGCGACATCGAGTTCCCCGCGGCTCACTCTCAGGAGTTCCTCGGCGCCGAATGGCTCGATGGCGCCAGCGGCCCCGCACTCGGCGCGCGGTTCCTTGGACGCAACCGGAACGAGCACTTCGG
>RGGX01000362.1 GCA_010024485.1 Actinomycetota bacterium
TGGGGGCTCTGCCCCAGCCACCGCGCGATCGGAGTCCGGGACCGCGAGCCCGAACCCGAGGTAGGCGTCGAGCAACCAGCCGCCCTCCTCCTCACCGAGCGCGGCCGAGACGATGTCGACGTGTGCGCGACGGAACTCGGGCCCGTGGCCGCCGTCGATGCCGGCGAGCACGTGCGCGAGTTCGTGGGTGAGGGTGACCGGGGTCCACTGGGGTGGCGCGAGCCGGATCTCGGTACCGGACGGAGTGGAGCGCGCGCTCGACGACCGCGCGTCGGCCCGCGCTGTCACCACGGGGATGACGGGCCCCTGCCACCACGGGAACGCCATGACCACGAGCGCCAGTCGTTCGAGGTGCTCGAAGCGGGTGGGAGCGTCGTGGATGGTTCCACCGAAGGCGGCCTCCTCAGCGGCGTACACCTGGGCCCTGTCGACGTCGACGGTCATGACCCCGCCCCGATCGCGGCCCGACCTCGCAGACGCACGCGCCCGACATCCGAGTCGGCCGCGGCGCGGCGACCAGCGTTGAGGCCGTCGCGAACTGCTGGAGCGGCCGGGCGGGCCGACACAATGCGGCCGAGGCGCTCGTTGGCGAAGTCGCGCACGACGGCCTCCTGCGCGCGCAGAGCCGGGAGGGTGGACCCCGGGTCGGGGGTAGCGGACACCGCCTCCGCTCGGGCGGTCTCGAGCATCGCGGCGACCTGGTCGGCGAAGCCGAACATGAACGCCCGTCGCCAGCGCTGGGTCGCCGCGGCCGTCGCGCGGCGCTCCGCTCCTGCTCTCGTGTTCATCTGGGCGAGAAGCGAGGTGAAGAGGACGCGAGCGGTCAGCGTGTCGCGACGGTGACCGGTGATGTGGGCGATGGTGCCACGCGAACCGGTCATGAAGGTGGCCAGACAGCCATGGGCGTCGGCAATTCCGGCGAGCAGGTGGAAGCGGGCACGGACATAGGCCCCGCGGCCGAGGTCGAGTTCGATGATCTCGAGTTCGTCGGGGTCGACCTCACGCAGCGCGGCCTCACTGACCCGGTGCCGGGCGATGAGATCGGCAGCCTTGCGCGCGAAGGCGTCGGCCTCCTCAGCGACGTCGGTGCCCTCGGCC
>RGGX01000363.1 GCA_010024485.1 Actinomycetota bacterium
CTTCGAACTGCATGGATGGGAGGACGAGGCCGACCGGGCCGCGTCGCTCTCCAAGGCGGGCCGCTGGGAGGAACTGGCGATGGTCGTCGACGATGAGATCCTCCACACCGTTGCGACCATTGGCACCCATGACACGATCGCCGCGCAACTCCGCGAGCGCTATGGGCCCCGGTGCGACCGCATCGAGTTCTCGATCCCGGTGACCGATGAGGCATCGGCAGAGCGCTGCCGCGATCTGCTCGACGCGGTCCGCGCCTGACTCGTCGCCTCGGCTCCGCCGGGATAGCTCAGTCGAGAGAGGTCAAGAAAGCGAGGATCGCCTCGTTGACCGGCCCCGGATGCGTGAGGTTGCAGGCGTGGGTGCCGCCATCGATCTCGACGAACGCGGTCGAGCCCCCCAGTCCGTCGGCCATCTCGCGTGCCCGCTCCATGGGGATGGCGGCGTCGGCGGTGCCGTGGATCACCAGTGTTGGGCAGGTGATCTCACCGAGTCGCTCGGTGATGTCGTCGCGGTCGCTGAGGCAGCGGAACGCGTGGGTGAACTCGTTCCGGTCGCGTTCGGCCCAGGTCGCCCACTTCGCGTACCACGAGGCCCACTCGCCTTCGCCGAGGATGATGCCGGCGACGATCTCCTGCACGGGCTCCGGACCCTGGTCGAGCCACACCTGGTGGAGGACCTCGTAGGAGGCCTGTTTCTCCGGGTCCTCGAGGCCGGCCTGGCTGCCCATGAGCACGAGTGCCTGGATGCGCTCGGGGGAGGCGAGTGCGGCGCGCAATGAGAGGAATCCCCCCTGGGACATCCCGGCCAGCACGGCGGTGTCGACACCGAGGTGGTCGAGGAGCCCGGTGAGGTCGCGAGCCGAGTCCCAGTAGCTGAACGGCCCGGGTGCGCGGGTCTCGCCGTGCGCCCGCTCGTCCCAGGTGATCACTCGATGCTGTCCGGCGAGGGCGGCGATCTGGGGCTCAAACATCTCGTGGTCCATGAGCAGTCCGTGGCTGAACACCACGGTTCGCCCGCCGTCGACTGGACCGGAATCGGTGAACGCGAGATTGACCCCGTTGATGCTGGCGATGTCCATC
>RGGX01000364.1 GCA_010024485.1 Actinomycetota bacterium
CGACGCCTGGTGGTCGCTGGCGTGGTCGGTGGGGCTCATCGCCGTGTTCTCGGCGCTGGCCACCCGGAAGTTCTCCCGCTCGACTTCGGGCTGAGGGTCGTCAGTCGTCGCTGAGCGCGGCTGCGGCGATGTCGCGCGGCGAGGCCACCGCGTTCACGCGGGTCCGGTCGGCTGGTGGATCACGACGCCCTTCTCACTCTCGAACTCCGGCGACGGGTCGCGGAGCAGCGCCTGGGCGCCGCACCGTTCCTCCTCGGTGAAGTCGCGGGTGGTCAGGCAGAACTCGACGAGGTTCTGGGACGGGTCGCGGATGTAGATCGAGGTGCAGAAGTCGTGATCGACCTCGATGACGGTGTGGCCGTGGTCGGTCCATCGGCGCCGATGCTCGTCGAGGGCCGCGCGGGTCGGGGCGTCGAAGGCGACGTGGTTCACCCACCAGGGCAGTCCGGCAGCCGCGTTGATGTCGGTGGGGAAGTCCTCGCCGATGTCGGGATCGTGGATCTCCCAGAAGGCGATCATCGGACCGTCACCGGTGTCATAGAAGAAGTGCTTCGACCACCCACCGGAGTCGCCCGGTGTCGGAGAGGCGACGACTTTGACCAACTCGAAGTCCATCACCTCGGTGTAGAAGCGATGGGTCGCCTCGGTGTCTCGGGTGGCGAGGGCGATGTGGTGGAACCCCATGCACACAGTGTGGCTTGCCAAGATGGGTCGATGTTCCTTGGAGAGGACCTCCTGGCCTGGCTGATGCTCGCTCTCGGTGGCGCCCTGTTCGTCGGTCACGGGCTCGCTCTGGTGCGCCCGCCGACCGTGGAGGGTTCCTCCGAGCCGGCACCGAGGCCCCCGATCATCCGCAGTGTGGTCTTCGCCCTCATCGGTCTGGTGGCGGCCGTGTGGGCTCTCGCAACCCTGGTGTCGGGCTGAACCGTGGCATCACCGCCGCTCCGTCTCCAGTTCCTTCGCTCGGCGACACGGGTTCGCGACCTCGTCGAGGATGGGGCCGAGGTGGCCTTCGTCGGTCGCTCGAATGTCGGCAAGTCGTCGCTCATCAACGCCCTCGCGCGGCAGCGTCAACTGGCG
>RGGX01000365.1 GCA_010024485.1 Actinomycetota bacterium
CAGACAGGTGGGTCTCGCTGGCACCGACCGCGCCGCGCAGGGATGTCAACTGATCTCGGATCGCCGTCAGTTCTCGGTCAAGTTCGGCATCTGCGTCGTCCTCAAGTGAGATGGCAGCGACGGCAGCCGTCAGATCGACCAGTCGCCGATCAACCCATCGACGGAAACGTCCGGCGGACCAGGCGAGGTCAACAAGGACCGCGATGGCGAACATGACGGCGAACACGACGAGCCAGGGAGCGAACTCCTCGAAGGTGGCAAGTTCTAGGTCCATGTTCACGGAGGGGGCGGCATGCGAACCGCAATGAGAAATTAGTTACCACTACGACACCGGTGGTGGATGTATGAAGGCCCCGAGGTGCCGGTAACCGAGTCAGCGGATCAGTTCCGCCGTCACCACGAACCAGCCGTTCCGCGTACCCGGGGGGTCACTCGCGAACAGCGTCGCGGTGCCAGGCATCGCCGAGCCGGGCCAGTGCGATGGACCGGCATCCAGCGTGCTGTCGGCCAGACCCTCGTACAACTCCCAGTCGAGATACAGCTTCGGCACCGCGATTCGACCGATCGACACAAGCGGTTCCGACCGTGTCACCACGCTCGGCGGGGCGACGGGCTCCGGCAGTGCAGGCTCCGTCACCTGACCGTCGGCCTCCTGCGGGGGCGCCGTCTGCCCGGGCACGTCGGTGGTGGTCGAGGCAATGGTCGTTGTCGGAACCTCGGTGGTCGACGTTGCGGCGACTGTTGTCGTCGGCGCGACGGTCGTCGGAACCGTCGAGGTCGACGGCCACAAGGTTGCCTGATCGACCGTCACCGGCTGCGACTGATCGAAACTGGACGAGAGTTCGGGCTGGGCATCTCGACGGCTGAGAGCGACGACGGCCGCGAGGAGCAGCACGAAGGCAGCGAGCGCCGCTGGCGCCATCCGGCGGAGCGAACGGAGGTCTCGCCCAGGAGGAGGGTCGCCCCGCCAGAGGTCCCGCTCTGCCAGTTCATCGCGTTCTCGGCCTTCAGACATGACCCCCACCACCGCTGCGCACATCGGTCAGGTGGATCGATTGTTCCGGGACGAACAATTTCAGC
>RGGX01000366.1 GCA_010024485.1 Actinomycetota bacterium
TGGTTCGTCCTCTGTCTCTCGGACGGGATCGACGGGTGGATGGCGCGACGCCACGGGACGACCTCCTCCGGAGCCTTCCTCGACCCGCTCGCCGACAAGGTGCTGGTGCTGGGGGCGATGTTCACCCTCGTGGCGCGAGATGTCTTCTGGCTGCTTCCGGTGGCCATCATCGCCGGCCGCGAACTGGTCGTCAGCGTGTACCGCATCCTGGTCGGATCGAAGGGGGTCAGTGTGCCGGCATCCCGGGTCGCCAAGTACAAGACCCTGTGCCAGCAGCTGGCGGTCGGGTTCGCGCTCTGGCCCTGGTTCGCGGTCGACCACCGCTGGCTCTGGAACGGCCTGCTCTGGGTGGCGGTCGGTCTGGCACTGGTGAGTGGATGGAACTACCTGGCGGCGAGCCGAGGCCAGCGGGTGAGCGATGCGGTGTGACGTCCTCGCCGTCGGGACGGAGCTCCTGCTCGGCCAGATCGTGGACACGAACTCGTCCTGGCTCGGTGAGCAACTGGCCGCTCACGGCATCGACTCGCTGACCCAGGTCAAGGTCGGCGACAACATCGGGCGGATCACCGGCCACCTCCGAGCCCTGCTCGAACACGCCGACGCGGTCATCATGTGCGGCGGGCTCGGGCCCACCCACGACGACCTCACCCGGGAGGCCATCGCCGCCGTGATGGGGGTCGAGCTCGAACTCGACGAGGTGATCGGGGAGAGGATCCGCGAGATGTTCGAGAGCCGTGGCCGCCAGATGCCCGAGAACAACCTCCGACAGGCGATGGTCCCCCAGGGAGCCACGGTGATCGAGCAGACCCGCGGCACGGCTCCGGGGCTGATCTGTCCGGTGAGCGTCACGGTGGACGGTGAGCGTCGTGAACGGGTCGTCTACGCCGTGCCCGGCGTACCCCACGAGATGCGGGACATGTTCGACCGGGCGATCGCCCCCGACCTCCACCGTCGCTCCGGACAGGAGGCGGTGATCGTCTCCCGAGTCCTGAGGACCTGGGGTGAGAGCGAGAGCGGGCTCGACGAGCGGCTCCGACCGATCATCGCCGAGCTCGACGAGCGGGGGAACCCGACGCTCGC
>RGGX01000367.1 GCA_010024485.1 Actinomycetota bacterium
GGCACCTCGACGACATCGTCATGGGTGACGACGATCGAACCCCTGGCCCCGAGCGTGATCGCGGCCAGACGGCAGTCGGCGCGCACCGCCGCCACCGCCTCATCGAAGGAGTCGGTCTCGTAGAGGGCGATGAGCTCGTCGGCGTTGCCGAAGAGCAGATCCACCTCGTCGGTGACGAGGGCGCGGAAATCGTCGCGGTGCCGGTCCACGCAGAATGAATCCGACAGGGTCAACGAGACGAGTCGACCGGCGTCATGGGAGGCGCGAGCGGCGTGGCGGAACGCCTCCTTCGCCTCGGGGCGGTCGTAGAGGTAGCCCTCCATGTACAGCACCCTCGCCGCGGCGACCACATCGGTGTCGACGTCGGCCGGGGTCAGCAGGCTCGACGCTCCGAGATAGGTGTTCATGGTGCGTTCCGCGTCGTCGGTGACGGCGATGATGCACCGGCCGGTCGGCACCCCGTCGGCGGGCCCACCGGGCGCGAAGCGAACGCCGACCGCGAGCAGGTCGTGACCGAAGGCGCCACCGAGATCGTCGTCGCTGACCTTGCCGATGTAGGCCGCGCGGCCACCCAGGCTCGCCACGCCGCAGACCGTGTTGGCCGCGGAGCCTCCGCTCATCTCCACCGAGGTGCCGAGACTCCGGTGGAGGGCGAGAGCGCGGTCGGTGTCGACGAGGGTCATGGCCCCCTTCACCAGGCCGTGCTCATCGATGAACCGGTCCTCGACGTGGGAGATGATGTCGACGAGGGCGTTGCCGATCCCGACGACGTCGAAGACCGTGCCGTCAGGGCGCGGTGTCAGGCCACGCACGGTCGTCGATCCCCGTTCCGCACCCATTCGACGCTAGCCCGAGCCGGTGGCGCCCACCGGTAGTGTCGCCCGCGTGACCGACCCGCATCGCCTCCCCCGCCATGCCCTGCCGAACCGCTACGAGGTCCACCTCGAACCGGATCTCGACGCGGCCACGTTCTCGGGGACGGTCACGATCCACGTCGACGTGGCCACCCCTGACCCATCGATGGACGGGATCGTGTTGAACGCCGCCGAGTTGAGTATCCACTCCGCAACGATCGACGG
>RGGX01000368.1 GCA_010024485.1 Actinomycetota bacterium
GTCACGTCCAGTACTTCTCCTCGTCATCGACGAGCCGGCCCGAGCGACGACCGGCGCGAAGCACCCAGAGCGCGAACGAACCGATCACGACGACGGTGGCGGCGTAGGCACCGAGGATGAACCCGGCGTCGCGCATAGCGATGACCGTGGTCATGACCCACCGCCAGCCGGACTGCTCGACGACACCTCGGCGCGACGCTCGGCGATCGCGCGATCGAGTCCGCGGCTGGCAAGGAGATCATCGAGGGCGATGGTGCGGGTGCGGTGGAGCAGGAGCCAGACGAACAGCAGGGTGAACGCGACCACACCGCTGAAGAGCGTGAAGAGCATGAGCCCGTCGATGTCGACGTCGAGATCGGTGTCGAGGATGGTCGCCTCCTGATGGAGGCTTCTCCAGAGCCGGACACTCCAGTGCACGAGGGGAATCTCCACGACGGCGAGCAGGCCGATCACCGCGCTCCGGCGAGCGCGTCGCTCTCTGGTGCCGTCGAGTCCTCTCACGGCGAGGTAGCCGATGTAGGTGACGAACAGCAGAGCGGTCGTGGTGAGCCGCGCGTCCCACTGCCAGTAGACGCCCCAGGTGATGCGACCCCAGAGCGATCCGCTGATCAGGGTGAGGGCCATGAACACGACCCCGATCTCGGCGCTCGCCCCAGCGACCCGATCGAATCCGAGCGAGCGGCGCTTCCCGAAGAGGTAGAGGCCCGAGCACACCGCGGTCACGATGAAGGCGAGATAGGCGAGCCAGACGGTCGGTACGTGGACGTACATGATCCGCACGGCGTCGCCTTGGTCGATGTCGGCGGGTGAGAGGACGAGTCCGAAGAGGAGGAGCCAGCCGAGCATGACCAGAGTGACGATGCCGAGCACTCGTGTCGCTCGGGTTCCGGTGGCGCGTCGAGCGGTCGGCTGCGGGGAGGTGGTGGGGGTCATCGGTTCGTCTCGCTGCTCAATCCTCGATCAGGGTTCCGAAGGCGAGGGCTCCGCTCACCCCGACCGCCACGGCGAAGACGGTGAGCAGCCCCACCCAGGGCCACCCCTCCGACACCGCCGTCCGGTCGGTTCCGAGCGCTGCCTC
>RGGX01000369.1 GCA_010024485.1 Actinomycetota bacterium
GCGGGGAGATCCCGATCTCCCTCGACCTCAAGGACGATGCCGCCCTCGAGCCACTCCTGGCCGTCATCGGGGACCACCGGCCGGAGCGCATCTGGCTCTGCCATCCCTCCGCTGAGACGGTGACCTCCCTTGCCGATCGCGGGCTCGACCTGCGTGTCGTGCACTCGACCAGGGTGGACCGCATGGCCGGTGGGCCGGAGCGCTGGATGGCCCGCCTCGCATCCCACGGCGTGGCCGCCGTCAACCTGCGTCACGACGACTGGAACGGCGGCCTCGTGACGATGGCCCACCGATTCGGTCTCCTCGCCTTCGGCTGGGACCTCCAGCACGATCACGTGCTCCAGTCCGGACTCCTGATGGGCCTCGACGCCGTGTACAGCGACCGGGCCGACCTCATGGTCGAGGTGGCCGAACGCGAGATCGGTCGGTCGCGCTAGACCGACAGAGGTCTCAGAGCCACTGCCAGCCCGAGCGCGGCCAGAACACCACGAATGCCCGTCCGACGATGTCGTCCTCGAGGATCGGTCCGAGCGCGCGGGAGTCCTGACTCCCCGCCCGGTTGTCGCCGAGCACGAAGACCGTTCCCTCCGGTATGACCACCGGGCCGAAGTCGCCGCCGCAGTTGCCCGGGGTCACGACGGTCGGATCGAGGTAGGGCTCCACGAGCAGCCGTCCGTCGATCCGGATCTCGCAGGCCCGGCTCTCGATCTCCTCACCGGGGAGGGCGATCACGCGTTTGATCAGGTCGCGCTCGGAACTGCCGGTGATCTCGTGCAGGACCACGACATCGCCACGGTTCGGGTCATGGAGTCGGTACGACATCTTGTTGACGAACACGCGGTCGCCGGTGCTGAGCGTCGAGTACATCGACGACCCCTCCACGACGAAGTGGGCGAGGAAGAACGTCCGCACGACGATGGCGACGAACAGGGCGACCGCCACGACCAGCGCCCATTCACCGAATGCCCTCGCCCCTCGGCCGAGGCGACCCTCGTCGGCAACAACCTCATGGTCGACGTCGGCGCTCACATCGAATGACGGTATCGCTCGA
>RGGX01000370.1 GCA_010024485.1 Actinomycetota bacterium
TCATGCTCCGGCGACGGTTCGAACTCGAGACCCGCGAGCATGACCGTCGGCGGTGGGTGATCATCGAACGGCTGGCCGGCCGCGCCGATCTGTGGCTCGACGGCGCCTACCTCGGTGACCCGGTGGCCCGCGCCACACCCCACGCGTTCGAGATCTCCCGACTCGCCGACCTCGGCCGCGAGCACACGCTCGCCCTCGAGGTGCACGGCGACCCCGACGACGCCCGATCGCCGATCGGCGCGCCGGCCCACATCGGTCTCACCGGTTCGGTGCGGATCATCGAATCGGGACCCGTCCGCATCGACCGCCTCCGGGTGCTGTGCCGCGACGCCGACGACTCGCGCGCCCACCTCCTCATCCGGCTCGCCCTCGACAGCGACCGAGGGCGACAGGTCGTCATCACCACCACCGTCGACGGGGTGGAGGCCGACCGCGAAACACGAACGCTCGCCCAGGGGGCCAACCGCGTCGGGTGGGGTCTCGACATCCCCGCACCCGACCTCTGGTGGCCGCGTGGCCTCGGAGCGCAACCCCTGGTCGACATCGGCGTGCACATCGCCGTCGACGGGGAGTCGAGCGACGCAGCCACGAGGCGCACCGGGCTGCGGCGGGTGGCCTGGGACGGGTCGATCTGCTCGGTCAACGGAGAGCGGATCTTCCTGAAGGGAGCGAACGTGCTGCCGGTAGATGCCGGCGACCCGGACCTCGACGACACCGAAGTGGCCGAGCGGGCCACCGGCCTGGTGTCCACCGCGGTGGACCTCGGACTCGAGGCGCTCCGGGTCCACACCCATGTGGCCCACCACGCCCTCTACGAGGCGGCCGATCAGGCCGGCCTCCTGATCCTCCAGGATGTCGCTCTCCCCGACACGTCGCTACGTCACGCCCGGGGCGCGGTCAACACGCGAGCCCGCGACCTGATCGACGCCTTGGGACACCACCCGAGCATCCTGTGTTGGACACCCCACCAGGTCGATGACGGCCAGCGGTGGCGGGCGCGCCCATCGGCGGGCGGTGTCGTGGAGGCCCGTCTCCGCAACCTCACCAGGAA
>RGGX01000038.1 GCA_010024485.1 Actinomycetota bacterium
ACGAGACGATCGACCACTCCGGCATCCGCACATGCGCCCGGGTGTAGGTCATCGAGGTGACGTCGCCGAGCGGTGACGGCACCGACAGATCACCGCCTCGAGGCGACCCCGCGTCGCGCAACGGGAACACCCCGCTGCGCTCGGCCTCAGCATCGAACAGCTCGCGCAGGCGAGCCAGAACGTGTGGGTGCTCATCAGCGAGGTCGACCGCCTGAGAGAAGTCGTTCGCGATGTCGTAGAGCTCCCATACCTCCTGCGGCCCGTCGAACTCGAAGGCCTGCATGCGGATCCAAGGCACCCGACCGTGGAAACACGACGCCATCCAGCCGTCGTGATAGATCCCGCGGTTCCCGAGCACCTCGAAATACTGCGTGGTGCGCTCACTCGGCCCATCGGCGTCGAACGAGTACGTCATCGACACCCCATCGAGCGACATCTGCTCGATGCCGTTCACCCTCGCCGGCACCTCCACCCCAGCCGCCTCGAGAATCGTCGGCATGAGATCGACCACATGATGGAACTGCGACCGCAGACCACCCGCGGCGATCCGCGACGGCCACTCGATCGCCATCGCGTTGCGAGTCCCACCGAAATGCGAGGCCACCTGCTTCATCCACTGGAACGGCGCGTCCAACGCCCAGGCCCACCCCACGTTGAAATGGTTCTCGCATCGCGCCGTACCGAAATCATCCATGTGGGCAAGCAGCCACTCGGGATCCTCATGCACCCCGTTCTGGAACGACGGCGCGCTCCACGCCCCATGCACCGTTCCCTCAGCCGACGCCCCGTTGTCACCCGACAAATAGATGATCAACGTGTCGCGGCCATTGGCCCGAGCCGCGTCGATCACGCGGCCGATGTGATGATCGGTGTGAGCCAAAAACCCGGCGAAACACTCCATCAACCGCGACGCCACCGGCCGATACCGCTCCGGATACTCGTCCCAGGCCGGGATCTCACCCGGACGAGCCGTCGACACCGTGCCCGAGGGGATTACCCCGAGATCGAGCTGGCGGGCGTGGATCGCCGAGCGCAACTCATCCCAGCCGCCGTCGAACGCCCCCGAGAACCGATCGATCCACTCGAGAGGGGCGTGATGCGGAGCGTGCACCGCCGGGGTTGAGAAATAACAGAACCACGGACGATGCGGGGCCGCCGCCCGCTGACGCTCCATCCACTCGATCGCCCGATCGGCCAGATCCTCATTCAGGTGATAGCCCTCGCGACCGAGATGCGGAGCGATCGGTGTGGTCTGGTCGTAGACCGCCGGCTCGAACTGCGAGGCCTCCGCGCCGAGGATCCCGTAGAAACGATCGAAGCCCATCCCCGTCGGCCAACGATCGAACGGCCCGGCAGGGCCCTGCTCCCACGACGGGGTGAGATGCCACTTGCCGAAACACGCCGTCGAATAGCCCGACATCCGCAGGATCTGCGCCACCGTCGCCGCCTCCGGCGGCATCGCCGAGTCATAGCCGGGGAACGAGTTCGCGATCTCGGTGATGCCCCCCATATGCACCCGATGGTGCTGACGGCCCGTCAGCAGCGAGGCCCTCGTCGGCGAGCACAACGCCGTGGTGTGGAACTGGTTGTAGAGCACACCCCGATCGGCCACCCCCTGGAACGCCGGAGCGGGCACCGGGCCACCGAGGGCCGACATCGACCCGAAGCCGACATCGTCGAGCATCACCAGCAACACATTCGGGCCGTCCGGCGGCGTCGCCGCCCGCAACGGCCGCGGGGTCGACTCGGGGATCAACCGGCCGATCTCACCATCGAACGCCGGGGTGCCGACCGGCAGATCACTCACGACGACGCCGCCAACGACTCCAGATCGAACACCCCGAGCACCCGGCGAACCATGTCGACATCGGTGTCGGTATTCGCGTCGGTATCCGGATCGATCGCGAGCGCGCCTGAGGCGATCACCTCATCGAGCGAGGTCGAACAGCACAACAGATCCACCCAGGTCGACCGCGCGCACCGCACCACCACCGAAGCCCCCGCACCATCGGTCGGACAGGCGATCGCGTTGCGCACATGCAAGCCGACCCGCTCACCGTCGAGTTCCACACCGAGACGCGCGTCGAGGCCCTCGGCGCGCTCCGGCACCAACAACACCCGCAACACACCGACCAGATCACTCGTCGACCACGACGCCACCTGTCGCGGCCGGAACCGATGCACCCGGTTGCGTTCCAACGACCGGGTGCCGTCAGCGTCACGGGCCCGCGTCAAACACCAGTTGCGCAGATTCGCCGACGTCGTCCGCCGCGCGACCACCCGCAACACCGCCGCCAGCCGCTGTCGATCACCGTCATCGGCGTCGGGATGATGGGCGACCAGGCCGGCCAACTCGAGCGCCCACCGCGGGTCATCCTCCGTCGCCCCCTCGATGATCGCCCGCACCGCATCGAGGCCGCCCATCGCCGCGACGAACCGCTCGGCCCGCTCGCGCTCCGCATGGGGTAGGAGTCGCTGCGGATCGCCGTCGAAGAACCCGAACAGACCGGACCGGATCTGCTGTACGTGATGCTCGGCCACCCCGTAGTGCTGCTGCAACAACCAGTCATCGGAGAAGACCTCGGGCAACTGGATGCGCTCAGCGAGATCCGGGCCCGACAGACCGCGATTGGTCCAGCGCACCGTCTGATCCCACAGGAACTGGATCGCGTCGCGATACCGGGTGACCCGCGTCGCGATCTCAGCGGCGCCCGACATCGGCGGGCCGTGGGTGGCGGCCAGATGCTCAGCGCCGAGGCCGACGAGATGATCGAGACCGTCGATGAGCACCCGCGGATCGCGATACGACTCGCCGCGGATCGCGAACACGTTGAACAGCGCCGGCCACACCAGGTTGTGGACCGCCAACGACAACTCCGGGAACCAGAACGTCACCGAGTCATCGGCATCCGACGGCGCCGGCCGAGCCATCACCTCGAGCCCCGCAACCTGGAACACCGACTCGTCACCGAAGGTGACCGTGGCCGGCACATGACCGATGGTGTGCGGGGCGTGCTCGGCGAACCGATACGACCGCCCGAGGCCGACGTTGACCAGGCCATCGGGGCCGTCACCGTCGAGCGACACCGCGAACTGCTCGACCAGACCACGTGAATAGGTCGGCGCGATCTCGGTCGCCGACCGCGACAGATTCGACGCGATCCGTTCGTGGCCGATGATCGACTCCACCGGCTCCGACTCGGTGATCGCCGTGGTGCCACCTAAATAGTGGAAGTGGGTGTAGAGCACCGCGACGATCGGCTCGGACGCCACCTCGCGCAATGCGGCCAGCGCCGCGCGCATCTCCTCGACGCTCTCACCGGTGTCGATCGCGATGATGCCCCGCGGGCCGCGCACAAACGTCTGATTCGAGAGGCCGTTGCCAACCAGCGTCCAGGCGTTCTCCCCGAGGGGGTAGAGCTCGCGGCGCAGACGATCGGTGTGGGCCAACAACGACGAGTCGACGATCTGGCCGGTCGGGCCCTCGGCCACCGAGCCGTCATCGTCTCGGATCGCTCGGGCCATCGCCGCACACTAGAGCGACCGCGAAGAGCGGTCCGAACGACTCAGTCGGCGTCAGGATCCGGATCGTCGCCAGCGGGATCCGGGTCGGTGTCGTCGAGACCGGCGAGGAACGCCTCGAACTCGGCGCCGAGATCATCAGCCGTCGGGATCATCGCCTCGGCCCGCCGGTCGTACTCGCGCTCCAACATCGCGACATACATCGCGAGCTGCGGATCATTGGCGACGATGTCATCGTGAGCGGCCCGCGCCTGAGCGATCTCGCTGCCGAGATCGACCGGATCGGCGATCCCGAGCACATGGGCCAGATGCCGCTGCAGGGCATCCACCGCGATCGGATGCGAGGTGTTCGCCAGATAGTGCGGCACCCCGACCCGCAACGACACCGAGGCCACCCCGGCCGCCTCGAGCCGCGGATGCAACACCCCGACCAGGCCGGTCACACCCTGATAACTCGGTGACGACAACCCGAGCCGACGCGCGAGGTCCACATTCGACGATGAGCCCGTCACCATCGGCGTGCGGCTATGCGGCACCGCCTCGGCACCCGAACCGACCGTCACCACCACCTGGCAGCCGAGCCGCTCCACCACCTCGAGCACCGCATCGCAATAGGTCGGCCAGGCCAGATGCGGCTCAACCCCGAGCAACAACACCACATCGCGGCCCGCGCCCGCCGCCCGCCAGAGCGAGAACTCGTTGCGCGCCCATCGGATCTGACGCAACGCCCCGTCGACCACCTCGATGTGCGGCCGTTCGACCGTGAAGTCGTAGAACGGATCCGGATCGATCTCACCGACGATCACGCGCTGCTCAACCGCGAACAACTCATCGACGGCGCGCGTCGCCGCCCCCGCCATGTCGAACCAGCCCTCGAGTGCCACCACCAAGACCGGTGACTCGAGATCGCCGACATCGCCGGCCGCGAGGGTGAGGACCTGGTCCACTCAGCCCCCGAGACGCTCCACGACCGCGTCGATGCAGGCCACCAGCGCCCGCACATCATCGGGCTCGACCGCCGGGAAGAGACCGATGCGCAACTGGTTGCGACCGAGCTTGCGATAGCTGTCGGTGTCGACGATGCCGTTCGCTCGCAACGCCGCGTTGATGTCCTCGGCCCGCACCCCATCGAGATCAACCGTGGCCACCACCTGCGATCGCTTCGCCGGATCGGTGACGAACGGCGTCGCATACGACGAGGCCTCCGCCCAGTCATACACCACCGACGACGACTCATTGGTGCGCGCCGTGCAGAACTCCATGCCGCCGTTGTCGAGCATCCAGCCGAGCTGGGCGTCGAAGAGCACCAACGTGGCGAGCGCCGGGGTGTTGTAGGTCTGATTCGCGCGCGAGTTCGTCAACGCCACACCGAGATCGAGCGACGCCGGACACCAACGCTCACTCGCCGCGATCCGCTCGATGCGCTCCACCGCCGCCGGAGAGCACGCCGCCACCCACAACCCGCCATCGGAAGCGAAACACTTCTGCGGAGCGAAGTAGTAGACGTCGACCTCGGCCGGATCCCAGGCCAAACCACCGGCCGCGCTCGTCGCGTCCACCGCCACCAGAGCCCCCGCGTCAGCGCCCACCGGACGCGTCGGACGCATCGCCACACCCGTCGAGGTCTCGTTGTGGGTCAACGCCACCAGATCGACATCGGAGATCGCCGACACTGCCGGATGATCACCGGGCTCGGCTGAGATCACCACCGGATCGACAAGATGCGGAGCCGCGGTCGCCGCCTCAGCGAACTTGGACGAGAACTCGCCGAACACCAGATGCTGAGAACGGCGCTCGATCAACCCGAAGGTCGCCACGTCCCAGAACACCGTCGACCCGCCGTTGCCGAGCACCACCTCCCAGCCATCGGGCAGGGAGAACAACTCGGCCACCCGGGAACGCACCGAACCGACCAGATCGCGCACCGGTGCCTGACGATGCGAGGTGCCGAGGATCGACCCGCCCACCTGGGCGAGGGCCTCGACCTGCTCGGGGCGCACCTTCGACGGACCGCAACCGAAACGGCCATCCACCGGCAACATCTCAGTGGGCAGAACGATCGAGGCGGGATCCACCCCCACAGGATGGCCGTGGTGCCGCGCAACCCCACCGTCGAGATCGACATTGTCGGTCCCGATCAACGAGACATCCGCCACCGTCGACACCCGCTGCCAACCGACCGGAGATCACCTGAGGGAACCCGACCGATTCGTGGCAGAGTTTCAGGGTGAATCGCACCTCAGCCCGCCTCGCCGCCATCGCCCCCTCGGCCACCCTCGCCGTCGACGCCAAGGCCAAGGCCCTCAAGGCCGAAGGGGAGAACGTCATCGGCTTCGGCGCCGGCGAACCCGACTTCGCCACCCCCGACCACATCGTCCAGGCCGCCATCGCCGCCTGCGCCGAGGTGCGCAACCACCGCTACACACCCGCCGGCGGCCTGCCCGAACTGCGCGAGGCGATCGCCGCGAAGACCCTCCGCGACTCCGGCGTCGCCGTCGACGCCTCCCAGGTGCTCGTCACCAACGGCGGCAAGCACGCCGTCTACACCGCCTTCGCCGCGCTGTGCGACCCGGGCGACGAGGTCATCTGCCCCGCCCCGTATTGGACGACCTACCCCGAAGCCATCACGCTCGCCGGGGGAGTGCCCGTCATCGTCGACACCGACGACACCGCCGGGTTCAAAGTCACCGTCGACCAACTCGAAGCCGCCCGCACCCCGCGCACCAAAGTGCTGCTTTTCGTCAGCCCCGACAACCCCTCTGGATCGATCTACACCCCCGACGAGGTCGCCGCCATCGCGCGCTGGGCCGTCGAGCACGGCGTCTGGGTCATCACCGACGAGATCTACGAGCACCTCGTCTACGGCGACAACGAGTTCTCCTCCATGCCCGCCCTCGTGCCCGAGATCGCCGAGCAGTGCCTCATCGTCAACGGCGTCGCCAAGACCTACGCCATGACCGGCTGGCGCGTCGGCTGGCTCATCGGCCCCAACGACGTCGTGAAGGCCGCCACCAACTTCCAGAGCCACGCCACCTCAAACGTGTCGAACGTCGCGCAGCGCGCCGCGATCGCCGCCGTGGCCGGACCCCTCGACGACGTCGTCATGATGCGCGAGGCCTTCGCCCGACGCGGCGCCGCCATGCACGCCGCGCTGAACGCCATCGACGGGGTGAGCTGCATCGCCCCCCAAGGCGCCTTCTACTGCTTCCCGAACGTGTCCGGTCTCCTCGGCCGTGACATCGCCGGTCAGAGAGCGGCCACCACGCTGGAACTCGCCGACCTCATCCTCACCGAGGCCAAGGTCGCCTTCGTGCCCGGCGAGGCCTTCGGAGCCCCCGGTTACGCGCGGTTCTCCTTCGCCCTCGGCGACGACGACATCGCCGAAGGCATCGCGCGCATCGCCGCCCTCGTCAACTGATCAGCGCGAACTGATCGGCGCGAACTGATCGGCGCCGTTCGCGCACCCGGCTGGGACCGGCTCAGTCGCGGGTCGCGTACGAGACGCGCTCGAGCACCATCACTACCGCGAAGGCCACGAGCACCAACACCACCGGCACCACCACGTCATCGGCTGGCCACTCGAGCCGCGTGGTGCCCGTCCCGCCCGGCCAGGGCCACAGCACCCGCAGCGACCCGACCATCAGGCCGACCATCGCCGACAGCACCAGACCGTGATGGTGCTCGAGCAGCCAGTTCAACAGCGTCGAGAACACCCCGAGGCCGATCGCGCACCCCGCCGCGAACGCGGCCAGCACCACCACATCGCGATCGTTCACCGCGCCGAGCACCTCGGTGTACATGCCGAGCATCACCAAGATGAACGACCCCGACACTCCCGGCAGGATCATCGCGCAGATCGCGACCGCGCCGACCAGGGTGAACACCACCCAGGACCTCGTCACCACCTCGGCCCCCGAGGCCTCGGTCGCATCGCGCAGACCGAGCAACAAGAACAACGCGATGGCCACCGTCGCCGCCGTCGCCACATGGCGAGCCGTGATCGCGCCGATCGTGCGCCAGGCCACCACCACCGAACCACCCACCAGACCGAGGAACACCGCCGCGGTCCGCACCGGCTGGGTGTGCAACAACTCCTCGATCACCGACGACAACACGGCGATCGCCGCCAAGATCCCGACCAGCAGCGACACCAACCACACCCACGACACCCGCCGCAACGCCGCGAAGCCACCCGAGATCGAACCGGTCAACAACAACCGCAGGGCCCCCGCCCCGGCGCGCACCTCAGCGATCAGCCGCTCGTAGATGCCGAGCACCAGAGCCACCGTGCCACCGGACACCCCGGGGACGATGTCGGCTGAGCCCATCGCGAAACCGCGCAACACCTGAGGGACAACCGAACGCAGCCTCGACACGGCAGCCGACACTAACCCCGGGTCGCTCAGCGGGGGACGACCACGTCGAGCAGCACGCAGTCCGCCGACGGATCCGTGAGCACCGCCCCCGCCACCGCCGGAGCAGCGAGGGAGTCACCACCGGCGAGCCGCCGGCCGGTGCCATCGGAGAAGGCCACCGACACCGAACCGTCCATGACGAACATGAACCGGAACTCGGCTTCGATCGGCGCCGCCACCGAACCATCACCAGCGGTCGCCATACGCACCTCGACCACGCCGTCCGTCGCCGCGCCGATCCCCGTGTCGAGCGCCGAGAACCCCGGCGTATCGAACGCGACCGGGGCGCCCGAGCCGGCCCGATAGTGCACGAAGCGCTGACCCTCCCAACGGCGATCAACGTCACCGGTGCCGTTCGGCAGGGCGAGCGAATGATCGAGGGTGGTCAGATGATCGGCCGGTGCCCCCACCTCGACGATCTCGAACCCCGGTGAGGTCTCGAGCACCCGATGGCGGATCGTCGGAGGCTGCAACACCACATCACCGGCCTCCATCACGAAGGGATCGCCCTGATCCTCATAGACCAGACGCACCCAACCGCGACGGACCGCAAGGAACTGGAAGCGCACATGATGGAAATGGACGTCGTCGGGCACCTCGCCACCGGCCGGCACCGCGATATGGCTCGCCACGAACCGGCCATCCCAACGATCGGGAATGAGATCGCGGTAGTGCATGCCGGCCCGACCGGTGTGCCAACCATGGCGATCATCGCCGCGCGACAGCGCCACCGGGGTGCGCCGTAGACGAACCCGATCACCATCAGACGTCTCGAGCAACGCCTCCGCCGGATCATCCGCCGGGCGGATCGTGAGGAGCCGCGCCCCACCGTCGCGCAACTCAGCGAGCGACGTCGCGAAATCGAGGGTGTCGATGGTGCGCTCGGACACCGGAGGAGACCTCAGTAGTCGATACCGCGCTTCGCGCGGATGCCCTGCTGGTAGGCGTGCTTGATCTCGGTCATCTCGGTCACCGTGTCGGCCACCTCGATCAACTCGGCCGGAGCGTCACGCCCCGTCACCACCACGTTCACGTGCTCGGGCCGCGACCGGATCGTCGCGACCACCTCAGCCACATCGACCCAACCCCAGTTGCACAGGTACGTCAACTCATCGAGCACCACCAGGCGATGGTCGCCGGCCTCGATCACCGCTTTCGCCGCCGCCCAGCCCGCGGCCGCGTGAGCGCGGTCGGTCTCGAGATCGTTCGAATCCCAGGTGAACCCGTCGCCGAAGGACTGCCACTCGACACCGAGCTTGCGGCCGATGACCTCCTCGCCGACCTTCCACTCACCACTCTTGATGAACTGCACCACCGCCACCGGCCAGTCGAGGGCGAGGGCGCGCACCATCACCCCGAACGCCGACGACGACTTGCCCTTGCCGTTGCCCGTGTGCACCAGCACCAGCGACGGCACCGAACGCAGACCGTCGGGGCGAGGATCCTCAGTCAGAGGCTGCTCGTCGGCGCCGTGCTCATCGAGGGCGGCTGTGGGGGAGGGGTCACCGGTCATGCCCGGCTGAGCATAGGGGTCTCCCCGCCCGAGGTGTCCGACCCTGCCCACCTCGAGTGACTCATCGCGATGACCGAGCGACGGTCTCGTCGGTGCTACGTTGCCGACGTCACGTTGATGTGCGAAGTCCGGTGAG
>RGGX01000371.1 GCA_010024485.1 Actinomycetota bacterium
GGACCCTCATCGAGAACGACCCCTACGCCCTCATCGAGTCGATGGCGATCGCCGCGCTCGCGATCGGATGCGAGCTCGGTCGCGTCTATCTGCGCGGCGAGTACCTCCGGGCCCATCAGACCCTCAGCGAAGCGATGCGGCGCTGCCGCGAGGCTGGACTGCTCGGACCCGAGACCGGCTTCGACCTGGAGATCATCAGAGGGGCCGGTGCCTACATCTGCGGGGAGGAGACCGCGATCTTCAACTCCATCGAGGGGTACCGGGGCGAGCCCAGGAACAAACCCCCGTTCCCGTTCGAGCAGGGACTCTTCGGCCAACCGACCGCGGTCAACAACGTCGAGACGCTGATGAACGTGCCCTCGATCATCTCGACCGGGCGTCGCGCCGATCGGCGACTGTTCTGCGTCTCCGGGGCGGTGGTGCGTCCGGGCGTGATCGAGGCGCCGATCGGCATCACACTCCGCGAACTCATCGAGCGGGCCGGCGGGCTCCGCGAGGGATCGGAACTCCGAGCGGTGATGCTCGGTGGGGCCGCCGGAGGATTCGCGGGTCCCGACGACCTCGACATCGCCCTCGACGACGCCCAACTCCGGGAGATCGGCCTCACGCTCGGCTCCGGGGTCGTCATGGTCCACGACCAACACATCGATCTCCTCGATCAGCTCCGCCGTATCGCCGCCTTCTTCCGCGACGAGTCGTGTGGACAGTGTGTGCCGTGCCGCGTCGGCACCATCCGCCAGGAGGAGGCCATCGAACGGCTCTCGGCCGGATCGAACGAGACCGATCTCGCCCTGTTGCGCGACATCGCCGAGGCGATGCGCGACGCCAGCATCTGCGGCCTCGGTCAGACCGCCGCGAACGCCGTCCAGTCCGCCGTCGTCCGCCTCGGGGCGCTGTCATGACCATCGACGACACCCGGATGGTCGAGGCCGTGATCGACGGGGAGTCGGTCCGCGTCCCCGAGGGCACCACGATCCTCGACGCCTGCGGGGGTCGCGGATGCGGGATCCCGACGCTGTGCTACGGCGAGACCATCACTCCGCGGAACGCC
>RGGX01000372.1 GCA_010024485.1 Actinomycetota bacterium
CCGACACGAGGTCGGAGGTGTAGCCGTAGAACGAGGGCTTCTGGGTGATCGGCATCATGAAGAGGCCGTTCTCCGCATCCATCTCGAGGGTGGTCGCGTACTTGTCCATGGTGTTGTAGCAAGCGGCGCGCTCGGCGTCGTCGACGGTTCCGTCGCAGGTGTCGATGAGCGCGTCGAACTCGGCGTTCTGGAAGCCGTAGGTGTTGTTCCCACCGGTGCTCCGGAGGATCGCACCCATCGAACCGGGCCACGGGCCACCGACCCAAGCGAACTGGGTGATCTCCCAGGTGTCGCAGTTGCCCTCCGCTCCGCCGCTCAACGCGCAGGCCAGGTGGTCCTCGCTGAACGGAATGCCGAAGTAGGCGGCGCCCTCGACGTTGTCGATGACGATCTCGATGCCGGCCTCGGCGAACTTGGCCTGGAGGAGCTCCTGCTGGATCTCACGCAGACGGTTGCCGCCGGTGGTGCCGACGCGCAGCGAGAGGCGTCCGTCTTCCGGATGCTCGTAGATGCCGTCGGAGCCCATCGTGTAGCCGGCCGACTCGAGGGAGGCCTTGGCGGAGTCGATGTCTCCGGCGCCGTAGCCGGCGTCGCCGGCGTGGTTCTCGTACGGGCCCTGGTTGGAGAGCCAGAACACGTTGCCGAGACCCTCAGCGGGGAGGGAGTCGCCGAACAGCGGGGTGTAGAGACCAGCCATCACCTCGGACTTGTCCATGGCGAAGGCGAGGGCCTCGCGGACCTCGGGGCGCTCGACGTGCTTGGCGTTGAGGTTGAGACCCCAGTGCTCGAAGACCGGACCGGCCGACGACATCACGGTGAAGTCATCGCTCGAGGAGAGCTGCTCGAAGGCGAGCTGCGGCTGGGTCATGATGATCTGCGCCTCGCCGGCGAGCAGGGCGTTGATCTGCGCGTCGGTGTCGGTCACGAAGTTGATCTGGACGCCGTCGACGAAGGCAGCGCCCTTGTTGACCGAGTCGGGGCTGTTCGAGCCGTGGTACATGTCGTTGCGCACCATGTTGAACTGGACGCCACGCTCCCACGAGTCGTAGAG
>RGGX01000373.1 GCA_010024485.1 Actinomycetota bacterium
CTCAACCGCGCGACGCATGTTGAACGACGAGTTACGGGGCTCTTCTCGCAGGCGCAGCGACGTCCAGATGGCGCGAAGGAGTCCGGCGCCTTCGAGGTCCCTGTCGAGAACGGTCACGTTAAGCGATTGGCCGGACCGTCCCGTCGCCAGGTACCGGCGACCCCGTGCGGTTGACTCCTGCGCCCGGAGCATCGTGATGGGTAGGCCGCCGCGCTCCAATGCGTCGGCGACTTCCGCGCCGCTCGGGCGCGTGGTTTGAATCCCCAGGATGTAGCGAACGGCGAGACCGATAGCCCAACCGATCATCAGCGAAGCGGCTAAGCCGGCGACGGCGATGGATGCGCTGAGTATCGCGACGATCACCAGTGAGCCCATCACGACGAGGGTGAGAACGTTCCACGGGCGACGGCTGATCAACCGCGAGGCGGTGATGAACGCGAGGAGACCGCCGAGGATAGGGGACGTTGCCGCGTTCGATGGATCATTCGAACCGGTAAGTGCGACAAGCAGCCGCGGATCGGCGATCTCGGAGACGAGGATGGAAAGGCCCGACAAGATGACGACGGCGATGAGTAAAGCGACGAGCGCGTCGAAGAGTTGACGAACCCGTCTGCGGACGATCAGGGCGATCGCTCCGGCGATGGGGAGGGCGAGCGTTCCAATGCCACCGATGATGTTGATGATCAGTACGACCGGATCGGGGAGAAGTCGTGCTCCTTCCACGAGGTCATCTTCCAAGCCGCTTGTTGTCCCGGTGGCAAACCAGCCGAGGGCGACGGCCGCGGCCGCGAGAAGCAGCGCGAGCGCGAATCGTGCGAGATCGAGGGGGCGACGCAGTCGCTTAGGGATGACGCCGTCCTCGATGATGATGGTGCCGAACTCGGTCACCCCGTCGGACCCGGGAACGTAGGAACCGGCGTCGGCGAGCGCATCGGCTCGAAGGTCCGCCGTCTCGGCACTTGTCCCGTTCTCGGGGAGTGCGTTCGTGTTGCTGGTCGGAAGACCGGCAGAGGGGGTGTCGAGCGTCGATTCGGAGCCAGCTGTGCCGCC
>RGGX01000374.1 GCA_010024485.1 Actinomycetota bacterium
CATCATCGACCGACTCGATCATCTCGAGGCTCTCGGCATCGACGCCATCTGGATCAGCCCCTGGTACCCGTCGCCGCTGCTCGACGGCGGCTACGACGTCGTCGACTACCGCGACATCGATCCCCGATTCGGCACCCTCGACGACGCCCGGCGACTCACCGCCGAGGCGCACGCCCGAGGCATCAAGATCATCGTTGACATCGTGCCCAACCACACCTCGAGCGGTCACCACTGGTTCCGTGAGGCGATCGCTGATCCGCCCGGTTCGCCGTCGCGGGAGCGCTACATGATCCGCCGCGGCCGAAGCGCCGACGGGAGCGAGCCTCCGAACAACTGGGTGGCGGTCTTCGGTGGGTCGGCCTGGACCCGTCTCGACGACGGCGAGTGGTATCTCCACCTCTTCGACGTCAGCCAGCCCGACCTCGACTGGAACCACCCCGAGGTGCGAGCCGAGTTCCGCGACATCTTCCGGTTTTGGATCGACCTCGGTGTCGACGGTTTCCGCATCGATGTGGCCCATGGGCTCGTGAAGCACCCCGACCTGCCCGATGTCGCCAGACACGGAGAACTACTGGAGAGCGAGACCCTCCCCGATGGGTCACATCCCTACTGGGATCGCGATGGCGTCCACGAGATCATCCGCGAATGGCGGGCCGTCCTCGATGAGGCCGAGGCTGAGCAGCAGCGCGACCTCATGATGGTGGCCGAGGCCTGGGTGCATCCGAATCGGCTCCCGTTCTACCTGCGCGCCGACGAGTACCACCAGTCGTTCAACTTCGACTTCCTGACCTGCGACTGGGACGCCGAGCAGATGCGCCCGGCAATCGACCGAGCCATCGAAGCCGCCGAGAGTGTCGGGTCCACCCCCACCTGGGCGCTCTCGAACCACGACGTCGTCCGCCACGCCACCCGCTACGGACTGCCCGATGGCACCAACTGGCGCGCCTGGCTGCTCGATGGACCGCACGAGGCGCTCGACGCCGAACTCGGTCTGCGACGGGCCCGCGCCGCCACCCTGCTCCTGCTCGCCCTGCCCGGTTCGACCTA
>RGGX01000375.1 GCA_010024485.1 Actinomycetota bacterium
GAGGCCTTCAGGCGGATGGTGTCCGAGGTGGGCTTCGCCATCGTGTCCGCTTCCCCGCGTCTGGCGCCCGCCGACGCGCGGCTCTACGCCGCGCGTGACGTCACCGCCACGGTGAAGTCCGTTCCGTTGATCACTGCCTCGATCCTGTCGAAGAAGATCGCTGCCGGCATCGGTCGCCTCGTGCTCGATGTGAAGTACGGCAACGGCGCGTTCGCGGCCGACCTGACTGAGGCTCGGACCTTGGCGGACTCTCTCACCGAGGTGGGGGGACTTCTCGGGATGGAGGTGTCGGCGGTGATGAATCCGATGTCGGAGCCGCTCGCGCCAGTCGCCGGGAACGCCCTGGAGATCGCGTTCGTGGTGGAGCAGTTGACCGATGCCGGGTCGGAACCGTTCCGGAGCACGGTGATCGACCTCGGCTCGCGGATGCTGCGACTGGCGGGCGTCGAGACCTGCGATGAGCGAGCCGGAGCGAGGATCGAACAGGCCATCGACAGCGGGCGAGCCGCCGAGCGGTTCGTCTCGATGCTCCGAGCACTTGGCGCCGACATCGACAACCTGACCGACATCGTGGGTGTCCTCCCGAGGGCTCCGGTGCGCGAGGTACTGACCGCGGAGAGCGATTGCGTCGTGGAGGGAGTCGACACCCGCGGTCTCGGTATGGCCGTTGTCGAACTCGGAGGAGGTCGTCGGAGGTCGGGTGAGTCCATCGACCCGAGCGTTGGTTTGTCGGATCTCGCGCGGATCGGACAGCGGCTACGTCGGGGCGACTCGTTAGCGACGGTCCACGCCTCAACCGAGGAGCGCGCCCGATCGGTGGCCGGATCGGTCCGCGCCTGCTACTCGCTCAGGACCGCTTGACCCACTTGGAGTCGGCCGAGACGTCCTCGACTTCACCGCCGGCTTCAGCCCAGCCGTTGAATCCGACCTCGAGGTGGGCGACGTTGTCGAATCCGATGTCGCGCAGCACCGCCGCCGCGAGGGCGGAGCGTTGGCCACCGGCGCAGTAGAGGACGTAGCGCT
>RGGX01000376.1 GCA_010024485.1 Actinomycetota bacterium
CACTGGAGAAGGCGACCGCTGAGGGAGTCGCCCTCGCGGACTCCCTCCGAGCGGCGCGCATGGAACTTCGCCACGAACGGGATCGCCACGCCGCCACCACCGCCCGCCTCGAGCGCGTCGCCCATGAAGCCGACCTCGCCGGCGCGGCGGCCGAGGAGGCGGAAGAGGTGCGCGACCGCGTGTTGGACGAGCGTCGAGATCTCCTCGGAGAAACTGAGCATCTCAGCGACATGGTGAAAGGCGCCGAGACCTTGCTCGCCGGGCTTCGATCCATGCTTCCCCCGCCACGCGAGGGCGATCGTCGCGAACCGGTCCGGGTTCCGGGCGCCTACGCCGGATTGCCCGACCGGGCGGCCGACCACCTCATGCGGTGTGGCGCGACGGTTATCGTGGATGCCTACAACGTCACGCTCGGTCGCCTCGGTCACCTCGACATCGCCGAACAGCGCGAGCGGCTCCTCACCGGGTGCGAGCAGCTCGCGGCTCGCACCGGCGCCGACATCGTGGTGGCCATCGACGGAGCCAACATCGTCGGCGCTCATGCCCAAGTGCGTCGGCACGTCCGAGTCCTGTACTCGCCCGAGGGTGTCGATGCCGACGACACGATCCGCGAGGAGCTCAGCCGAGTGCCCGTCAGCCGTCCCGTCGTCGTCGTGACCGACGATCGAGCAGTCCGGACCGATGCTCGCGCCCTCGGTGCCAATCTCGTCGACAGCCCCGTCTTCGCCGACCTCCTCTGGGGCAGGTGAGCGGTCGACAGACCGGCGAACACCGACATGCGACGCGACGCTCCACTTCCAACGCTCGACGAGATCCGCGAACGTCTCGCAGGGCAGGGCATCACCGCGCTTGGTGTGGCCCCGGCCGAGGTGCTCGACCGCGCGCGGTCAGCGCTTAAGGAGCGTGGCGCGGCCGGACTGGCCGACTCGATGGAGTTCACCTATCGAGACCCTGAGCGTTCCACCGATCCCCGGCGCGCGGTCGACGGAGCCCGATCGATCATCGTCGCGGCGATGCCCT
>RGGX01000377.1 GCA_010024485.1 Actinomycetota bacterium
ATCTCGCGTCTGGCCGCCTCGAGCTCGACCTCGAGCTGCATCACGCGACGGATTCCCTCGAGGTTCATCCCCTCGTCGGCCAGCTCGGAGATACGCCTCAGGATCTCGATGTCGTAGTCGCTGTATCGCCGGTTCCCGCCGTCGGTTCGCGCGGGCTGCACCAGTCCGCGGCGCTCGTAGATGCGCAGGGTCTGAGGGTGCATCCCGGCGAGTTCGGCGGCGACGGAGATCACGTACACCGCCTGGTGTCGACTCCGCATCGTCATCCCTCATCACCTCCAGGAGCAGCGTCGTCAACGGGGACCGAGCTGACGTCGCCCTCACCACCGACGCTAGTCGCCGCGGCCAGAGCCTCGATCGCCGAGCGCTCACCATCGCTGAGTTCGGTCGGCACGACGACGTTCACCGTCGCGATGAGATCACCGGTGACCTCCCGGCCACCTCGACGCCGGCTCACTCCTCGGCCAGCCACGCGGTGACGGGAACCGCTCGGGGTGCCGGGTCGCAGGCGCAGACGCACCGTCGATCCGTCGAGGGTCGGCACGGCCACCTCGGCGCCGAGGACGAGATCGGTGAAAGCGACCGGCACGGAGACGGTGAGGTCGTCACCCTTTCGCCCGAAGCGATCGTGCGGCTGCACCGCGATCTCGACGAGCAGGTCGCCGGCGGGTCCGCCGTTGCGTCCGGGCGTCCCCTTGCCTTTGAGACGGATGGTCTGGCCGTCGGCGACACCCGGTGGGATGCGCACGGGCACCGTTCGCTGGCGCTTCTCGACACCGCTCGCCGAGCAGGTCGGACACGGCTTCTCGATGGTGCTCCCGCGCCCACCACAGGCCCGGCAGGGGGACGAGAACGAGAACGGTCCCTGGTTCTCATCGACCACGCCGCGCCCGCCGCAGACCCCACAGGTTCGGACCCCGGTGCCCGGGGCCGCCCCCGAACCAGAGCAGGTCGAGCAGCGGTCGTCGCTGATGAGCGACAGCGAGGTGGTGACCCCCCGGACGGCGTCGGCGAACTCGA
>RGGX01000378.1 GCA_010024485.1 Actinomycetota bacterium
ATCGAGCTCGACAAGAACCGCAACAACGTCGTCCTGTCCCGTCGCGCCTACCTCGAGGAGAACCAGAAGGAGACCCGCGACAACTTCCTCACCAACCTGAAGGTCGGCGAGGTCCGTTCGGGCACGATCTCCTCGGTGGTCAGCTTCGGTGCGTTCGTCGATCTCGGCGGCATGGACGGTCTCATCCACGTGAGCGAGCTCTCCTGGAAGCATGTCGACCATCCCGGGTCGGTCGTCGCCGTCGGCGATCCGGTCACCGTGCAGGTGCTCGATGTCGATTTCAGCCGCGAGCGCATCAGCCTCTCGCTCAAGGCCACCCAGCAGGATCCGTGGGCCGAGTTCGCTGAGGGTCACGCCGTCGGTCAGCTGGTCTACGGCCGCGTCACCAAGCTCGTGCAGTTCGGTGCCTTCGTCCAGGTCGGCGACGGCATCGAGGGGCTGGTGCACATCTCGGAGATGTCCGCTCACCATGTCGAGAACCCGGCCGACATCGTCACGCCGGGCGAGGAGCTGTGGGTCAAGATCATCGATCTCGATCTGCCGCGCCGTCGCATCAGCCTGTCGATCAAGCAGGCCGCTGAGGGTGGCGAGCTCGCCGCCGAGTACCGCGAGCACTTCGACGTCGACTCCGAGGGCAACTGGACCCACAGCGACGACGAGGTCGAGGCTGCTTGGGCCGAGTACGAGAACGGTTCGGAGTCGACCGCGGAGGCCGCCCCCGAGGCGGTGGCCGCTCCGGAGACCCCGGCTGAAGCCGACTCGGACGACTGAACCATGCTGCTCGTCGGACTGACGGGCGGTATCGGCGCCGGCAAGTCCACGGTGTCGGCCCTTCTGGCCGAGCGCGGCGCGGTGATCATCGACGCGGACGCGATCGTCCGCGAGCTCCAGGAACCGGGTTCTCCCGTGTTGTCCGCGATGGCGGAACGCTTCGGCGCCCACATCATCTCCGACGACGGTTCGCTCGACCGGGCGGCCGTCGCGGCGGTCGTGTTCGGTGACTCCGATGAGGCGCGAGCG
>RGGX01000379.1 GCA_010024485.1 Actinomycetota bacterium
TTCTACGGCATCGAGGCGATGGTCTCGGCCGGCATCACCGAGATCGGTGTGATCGTCGGCGACACCCGCGACGAGGTCATGGCCGCCCTCGGCGACGGCTCCGCCTTCGGCGCCGCCATCACCTACCTCCCGCAGGACCAGCCCCTTGGGCTCGCCCACTGCGTGCTCATTGCCCGCGACTTCCTCGCCGATGACGACTTCGTGATGTACCTCGGCGACAACCTCCTCGAACAGGACCTCGCCGCCTTCGTCGACGCCTTCCGCACCGCCCGCGCCGGCGACCAACCACCCGACGCCCAGATCCTCCTCAAGCAGGTACCCGACCCCCACCGCTTCGGCATCGCCGAACTCGACGAGACCGGCGACGTCGTGCGCCTCGTCGAGAAACCGGCCGAGCCACCATCGGACCTCGCCCTCGTCGGCGTGTATCTGTTCGACGCCGGCATCCACGAAGCCGTCGCCGCCATCGAACCCTCCCCGCGCGGAGAACTCGAGATCACCGACGCCATCCAATGGCTCGTCGACCAAGGACGGCGAGTGCGTTGCGAACTCCTCACCGGATGGTGGATCGACACCGGGAAACTCACCCCGCTCCTCGAAGCCAACCGACTGCTCCTCGAGCGCATCGAGACCACCATCGAGGGCACCGTCGACGAGGCCTCCGTCATCGACGGCCGCGTCCACATCGGCGCCGGCGCGACCATCACCGGATCGACCATCCGCGGTCCCGTCTCGATCGGGCCCGGCGCCGTCATCGAGAACGCCTTCATCGGACCCTTCTCCGCCATCGGCGCCCGCTGCCGAGTGGTGTCGTCAGAGATCGAGCACTCCGTACTCATGGACGACTCCTCGGTGATCGACGTGCCCCGACTCGAGGACAGCCTCATCGGATCGCATGCCGAGGTGATGCGCTCCCGCCGCAAACCGCGAGCGCTCCGCCTCATGGTGGGCGACCACTGCCAGATCGACGCCGAATGACCGCCACCCACGGGAGCCGACATGCCTGACGTACT
>RGGX01000039.1 GCA_010024485.1 Actinomycetota bacterium
GGAGAACTCGCCGGCCATCGTCGACTTGAGGTTGCCGCCGTAGATCGTGAAGCTCTCGTCGAGGACGAAGGCGAGACCGGCGAAGGCGAACATCTCGGGGATCGGATAGGCGAACCGGGCCAGACGACCGAAGGCCCAGCAGGCGATCGGGAAGGTGATCAGGCCGATCACCCCGACGAGCTTCATGGCCACCCCGTACGGCAGCACGGTGTCGACGAGCACGATCGCGAGCGCCGGGAGCACCATGTAGAAGCGGTACACCGGCATGCCCGCGTACCAGTCCATGCTCCACCCGTTGAGACGCCAGGACGGGAGCAGATGGTCGCGCAGGAACGCCGGCCCCCAGACGTGGGCGCCGAAGTCGCCTCCGGTCGGGGTGTTGTCGTCGAAGATCAGGTCGGAGCCCGGGCTGAGCGGGTTGAGGTGCACCACGTTCATGACGATGGTGGTGGTGAACACCAGCGAGAACGCGGTGAGCGCGAACCTCCAGATGCGGGGACCGTCCCATTCGCGGGCGGACCAGTCGCGTATCCGCTGGATCGGACCCCGCCGATCGCGGCCCGGCTCGCGGGCGCCGTTGACATCGACATCGACGTCGACCCGCGTACCACTCGGCGGCGTCGGGTCGTCGTCGGTCATCTCCGGGGCTCCGGTGGGGGTCTCCATGACCCGCTCATCATGTCACGGAGGTGTCATCGCCTCCCCAGGAATCGGGGTCCGACCCGATCAGCCGGTGACGAACACCGTGATCAACCCGGTCAGGTTGAACGCGGCGTGGGCGATGATCGCGGGACCGAGTCGATCGGTGAGCTGCAGGGCCAGGCCGAAGAGGAGCCCGGCGAGCAGCAGACCCGGGAACTCGACCCATCGCAGGTGGATGAGGGCGAAGAGCGCCGACGTCACCAGGACCGCCGACGGACCGCCGACGCGCGAGGCGAGCGAGCGCTGCAGCAGACCCCGGTAGACGATCTCCTCGACCAGCGGGGCACCGACGACGACCACGAGCACCAACAGGACGAGCCCAGCTCCCGCCGCGGCGTCGACCAGGTCGCGGGCCGTGTCGCTCAGACGCTCAGGGGCGAAGGTCTCCGGCCAGATCGCCCGGAGCGGGAGGTAGGCACCAGGAACGACGACGAGTTGGGTCACCACACCGGCGGGCGCGGCCCACAGGTCTCTCGGGCGGATCCGACCCCGCAGCCCGACCGCGGTGAGGGTGTCGGTCCCCGCGGATCTCGCGACGGCGACGACGGCGATGAGCATGGTCGCCCAGCCGACCGAAGCGACAGCGGCGAGACGGATCGGGGTGAGCGGTTCACCGGAACTCCCTCCGAGGGCGGCGAGGACCGCCGCGCCGAGGACGCCCCCACCGACCACCCATGCGACCGCCCAGGCGGCGATGGCCCGGGGGAAGTCGACCGTGGAGGACGTCACCGTCATGATCCCCGCCTTGGGAGGAGGTCCGGTCAGCCGGCCATGCGCCAGTGCATGACGGGGCGTCGTCGGTCGACGAGTTCCCATCCCGCGGGCACCGAGAGACGCTCGGCATGGCGGTCGCACAGGTCGTAGAGGTGTGGCTCGCGCTGCGCTGAGAGCACATCGAGCCAGGCCTGAGCGGTGCCGTAGCTGTAGGTCAGGGTGACCGCCGCCTCGGCGGAGCACTGGGGCCGGGAGCAGTGTCTCGTCACACCGAACACCGTACGCCAGATCATGCAGACCTTCGCGGACCGCCTTAGCATGTGGTCATGTCACCGCTTCCCCCTCCTCCGCCTCCGCCACCGCCGGGTGGTGGACGGTCCAAGGGACGGGCGAGCCGCCCCGGCGGGGAACGTCCCTCAGGCCGTGACCGTCAGCAGAACTCCCCGGGCGAGCCCGGTTCCCCGAACCCCCAGTGGCGCCGATGGCTGCCCTGGGTCGCCGCCGGCGTGTTCCTCGCCGCGGTCGTCATTCCGAGCCTCACGTCCGGTCCGGCCGGATCCGAGCTGTCGTACTCGGAGTTCATCGACCGGGTGACCGCCGGCGAGGTCGCCTCCATCGAGATCAACAACGTGTCCGGCCGGATCACCGGCGAGTTGACCACCGGCGAGTCGTTCGTCTCCACCGGCGGTGGCGAGCGCGGGCTCTCCGAGGCCGACGAGGAGCTCATCAACTCCCGCGGTGTCGAGTACCAGTTCATCACCCCGTCGACGAACTGGTTCCTCCAGTTGGCCGGCCTGCTGCTGCCGGTGATGTTGATCATCGGCTTCTTCGTCTGGATGCAGCGACGCGCGCAGGGCCAGATGGGCAACGTCATGTCGATCGGGCGCAGCCGGGCCAAGACCTACTCCACCGATCAGCCGTCCACGACCTTCGCCGACATCGCCGGCTACCACGGCGTCAAGCAGGAGATCACCGAGGTGGTCGACTTCCTCCGCATGCCGGAGCGCTTCGCGGAGATCGGCGCCCGGGTGCCCAAGGGCATCCTGCTGGTCGGCCCCCCGGGAACGGGCAAGACGCTCTTCGCCAGGGCGGTGGCCGGCGAGGCCGGGGTCGGCTTCCTCAGCGTGACCGGATCCGACTTCATGGAGATGTTCGTCGGTGTGGGTGCGAGCCGGGTGCGCGACCTCTTCCAGCAGGCCCGCCGCATGGGTCGCGCCATCATCTTCATCGACGAGATCGACTCGATCGGTCGGAAGCGCGGCGCCGGTCTCGGCGGCGGCCACGACGAGCGGGAGCAGACCCTCAACCAGATGCTCTCGGAGATGGACGGCTTCGAGACCTCCGAGGGGATCGTCATCATGGCGGCCACCAACCGTCCCGACATCTTGGACCCCGCCCTGCTCCGTCCCGGTCGCTTCGACCGTCAGATCGTGGTGCCGCTGCCCGAGTACGAGGAGCGGCTCTCCATCCTCGAGGTGCACTCGCGCGACAAGCGCATGGGCGCCGATGTCGACCTCTCGACGATGGCCCGCGCCACACCGGGCATGGCCGGCGCCGACCTCGCCAACCTCGTCAACGAGGCCGCGCTGATCGCGGTGCGGCGCGGCTCCAAGGAGATCGAGCGCATCGACTTCGAGAACGCCCGCGACCGGGTGGTGCTCGGAGCCCAGCGCGAGTCCATGGTGCTCAACGCCGAGGAGAAGCGGGCGACGGCCTACCACGAGGCGGGCCACGCGGTGCTCGCCACCGTGTTGCCGAACGGTGATCCGCTGCACAAGGTGACGATCCTGCCCCGGGGCATGGCCCTCGGTGTCACCTGGTCACTCCCCCAGGAGCGCCACACCTACTCGAAGGAGTACTTCGAGGACACCATCTGCAAGGCGATGGGTGGGCGTGTCGCCGAGGTGCTGGTGTTCGGCCATCTCAACTCGGGTGCCGCCAACGACCTCGAGCAGTCCACCGGCATCGCCCGGCGCATGGTGCGTGAATGGGGCATGAGCGACCGCGTGGGACCGATGGCCTGGGCTGGCCAGCAGCAGGTCTTCCTCGGCGAGGACCTCATGTCGAGCGGGCGCGAGTACTCCGATGACACCGCGAAGCTCCTCGATGAGGAGATCAGCCGCATCCTCCACGACCAGGAGGTGCGCGCGACCGGTCTCCTCGAGAAGCACCGCCGCGGGCTCGAACTCGTCGCTGAGGCGCTGCTCGAGCACGAGACGATCGACGGCCCGGAGGTCGCCCGCCTGATCCAGCAGGGTCTCACCGAGTCGGGCACCGACGAGCAGATCGAGGCGAACGTCCTCGGCTCCCCCGACTGACGCTCACCGCTCAGATTCGGCGGCGGTCGGGCTCTCGTTTCAGACGGCGCCGTTGTCGCCGCTGCAC
Source organism: Actinomycetota bacterium (assembly GCA_010024485.1). Classification (GTDB taxonomy): domain Bacteria; phylum Actinomycetota; class Acidimicrobiia; order Acidimicrobiales; family Ilumatobacteraceae; genus Casp-actino5. Next base: position 3,802 of record RGGX01000039.1, read on the forward strand.
GACTCGCCCGGCGCGCGCACCGATCCCGGTTCACGGCACTCGGCGACCGCCGCCCACAGGTCGGTCGCGGTGACCGGACCGAGGAACGCCGACCGCACCTGACCGTCGCCGTCGGCCACCACCAGCGTCGGCACGGCGTCGATCGCGTAGCGCTGGTGGAGGTCACCGCGAGCGGTGTACTCGATGTCGAGCACCGCGACATCGTCGGACTGGAGGACCCGACTCTTCGCGACGACATCGGCGCAGGTGGAACAGGTCGCCGAGGTGAACACCGCGACGAGCCACGGGCTGTCGACCTCGGGGAAGTCGGCTCGGTCGAGTTGGCTCGGAACGTTGCGGGTGACCTGGGTGGGCGGGTCGCTGGCGCGGCGTCGTCGGATGACGACGGAGGTCGCGAGGGCCGCGAGGACGATCGCGGCGGCGACCGCGAGACGCATCAGGTCCTGATCCACACCCCTGTCCTAGCAGCCCGACCGGCGGAGGGGCACGGCGTGTCGAATCAGCCCGCGTCGGGGCCGGCCACCGCCCAGGAGGTGTGGGCCGTGGCTCCGCTCGGGATGGACCGTTCGACGAGCACGCGGCCGGTCGCGACGATCCGGAGCGGTCGCGAGAGCGCGGCCTCGTCGGTGAGGTCGGGGGTGGCGAGACCGGTCCCGGGGATCTCGATCGCCTCGAGACCGGGGATCGGGATCTCACCGGTCGCGCCGAGCACCGACACGGACACGGTGACCGGTTCGTTGTCGACGTTCAGGATGCTCAGTCCCTCCCGGGTCGGGGTCGTCGGCCCTCCAGCGAGGGTCCACGAGGTGGGGAGGTCCCCGTCGGGCCGGTTGGGGACGCCCGGGGTGATCGACGTCACGCGACGACCCTCGCCGACACGGGTGAGCGCCCGGTCGACCACGATGCCGGACCCATCGGTCGTGGACACCACCGCGCCGTGCGCGCCCTCCGGAAGCCCCGACACGGTGCCGCTGTCGAGGGTGACGACGCGGCGCGCCGGCACGGTGACCGGCACGACGACCGGGCCGCGGACGATCTCGCGGGGGAAGAACACGGCGGTGGCCTCGACATCGGTCTCACCGGGGTTCATGATGCTGAACCGCTCGGTCGCGTCCGATCCCTTGTCGCCGGCGGCGAACCACCACTGCTCGGCGGTGACGGGAGCGGCCGGCGACACCGTGACACCACCGCGACTCTCGTCATCGGCGCTCGACGCGCGAGCCACGAGGAGCGCGCCCCTCGAGGCAGTGACGACGACACCGACCCGGGTCTCGCCGCGAGCACCGGCTCCCTCAGCGCCGACGTCGATGATCCGGGTCGAGCGGGCCGGAACGGGATAGCCGGTGTAGGCCGAGGGTCGGCGGACACCGTCATCGGTCAGGAACTCGACGTCGACGACGACCTGATCGTCGGCCGGGTTCATGAGCAGCACCTCATGACGCGCCTCGCCGACGGTGTAGCCATCGGCGAGGAACCAGGTCGAGGAGAGGTCGGTGGTGCACGGCGACGAGGAATTTCCGTCCGGGTGGAACACCCGCTGCTCCACGGCTCCCCCACCGCCGAGGATCTCGACGATCGCCCCGGCGTAGGTGGCCTCCACCTCGGCGTCGACATCGATGACGGCACGCCCGTTGGCTCCCAGGTCGATCACCTGCTGCTCGCTCGGCGCGGTGTCGCTGATGAAGGTGATCTGGGCCCTGGTCGCCTCGGGACCGGTGTTGGCGATCACCACCGCCCCTCCGGTCTCACCAGAGTCATCGCCTCCGCCGGCGGGGACGCCCGGGCAGTACCACACCGCCTGGAGGACACCGGCCGACGGGGTCTGGGCGATCCAGGCCCGCTCACCGCTCGAGAAGATGACCGGTGCCGCCGGTTCCGGCTCTCCCGACGTCTGCCAGACGAGCAGGGCCACGGCGAGGGCCACCACGATCACGGCGGGGGCGCGGCGACTCATCGGGGGCCCTCCTCCACCGAGGGCAAGGGGCCGAGGTCGAGCACCGGTTCGTGCACAGCCCGCGTCCCGCCGCGGGTGCGCAGGGTGGCGGCGATCAGCGTCAGCCAGATCGCGGCGAGCACACCGAGCCAGAGGGTGCGCGTGACGGGCCGGTCGTAGCTGATCTCGAGGACTCCCGGACCGGGAACATCGAAGGCGGTGGTCACGCCGAAACCGGCGCGCGCCGGGAGCTCGACACCGTCGAGGGCGGCCCGCCAGGAGCCGTCGAAGGGCACGCCGAGGTGGAGCACCCCGGCTTCGGGCACCACGGCGGAGGTGGCACCGCGGCGAGCGGCGACATCGACCACGTCGACGGCTTCGCCCCGGGGGTCGACCAGGGTGGAGGTGCCGCTCAGGTCGGCCACCACCAGGCTGCCCTCACCGGCGAGGGTGGAGGCCTCTGCGGTTCCCCCGGTCAGGTAGGCGGCGGGAGGGATCCAGGAGCGATTCACGAACACCTCGACGGTCGGCGGCGACTGGATGGCGCCGATGTCGAGTTGGGCGGCGAGCGAGGCGACGAGTCCGACGGGGAGTGGCAGTGGGTCGTCGATCCTCGAGGCGACCCCGTCGGCGACGGGCACGGCGATGTAGCGGATGCCGAGAGGGGCGAGCAGTCGTCCGGCGCGGGCGGTGGTCCCGTCGGCGAGATGCCCGAGGGCCGACTCGACCCGATCCTCCGCCGGCCCGAGAGGGGTCGACCAGGCCTGACGCATGTCGAGGGGTCCACCGTCGACGACCGCCCAGGAGACACCCGTCGACGATGGATGCCCGGGCACCGGGAGCAGTCGGTCGTCACCCAACCAGAGCACGCGGTACGACCCGACGTCGGAGCGGGCCGGGAACTGGGAGGCGATCAGTGAGGCCGTCGGTGTCTGCGGCGCGCGCCAGTCCCCGGCGCCGACGGCGACGAGGGCGGGGAGCAGGCCGACGACGAGACCGAGGTTGGCGAGCAGCGCCAGCGGCTGACGCCAACCGAAGTCACGGCCGAGCACATCCAGGTTGAATCCCCCGGTGATCGCGGCGGCGCCGAGGGCCAGGCCGAGCGCGATGGCGACAGCGAGATGGGTGTGCGAGGGGATCACCGGTCCGATCAGCCCGCGGTCATCGAGCACGATGAGCGCGGCGGCCGCGGTGACCGTGGCCGCCGCCCGAGCCGCCCAGGTCATGCGCCAGGCCCTGCTCACCAGGACCGCGGCGAGGAGCGGCACCCACAGACCGAGGGCCAGCAGGTCGTACCAGCGGCCGGTGCCGCCACCGGCGAGCGCGCGCCACACCCCGAGGCGCTCACCGCTGCCGGCGCCGCCGATCAGATCGACGCGGGTCCAGGTACTCGACCACGGGAGGTTGGCCACCCAGGCACCGGCCAGACCGATGATCGATGCGACCACGAACCAGGCGTTGACCCGGGCGTCGGCGCGCACGAGGACTCCGCCGAGCGCCATCGCCACTCCGACCCCGCCGATCACGATGAGGCTCGACGGCGCGAGGGCTGCGGAGGTGGCGAGGACGAGGATGAGACCGGCGATGAGTCGGCGACGCAGCCCCGGTGAGGGGTCGTCGAGACCGTCGGGGAGGTCGCCGAGCACCGCGCCGGGGTCGGCGGTCGCGATCCCGGCGATCCGCCGTGTGATCTCGATGCTCCAGGGCAGCGCGGCGTAGAGCACGAGGGTGTCGAGTTCCCCGGCGGCGAGGCCTCGGGCGACGATCGGGGCCGCCGCGTAGACGACGATGGCGGCGATCCGGGCGCGCGCCAGCGGGAAGACCGATGCCAGTCGTGAGGCGCCGAGGATTCCGAGGAGCACGAGCCCGAGCACCAGAACGGTCCGTGTGAGCCCCTCCTGGAACAGCAGGGCGGCGTCGAGGGCACCGAGGATCCCCCAACCAGTGGGGGCCGGTGAGGTGGCACCGACCCCCCGCGGATCCCAGGCGGACCACATCGAGGCGAACCACTCGAACGCCGGGGTCGGCAGCGCCAGCAGGGCGCCGACCGGCCGGAAGGCGTCGACGACCGCATCTCGGGAGCCGATGAGCACGAGGGCGATGACGGCCGACCAGGTGAGGCCGAGACCCGACGACCGCTGTCGCCAACGGCGCACCGTGGCGTCCTGGGAGACGTAGGTCGCCGTCTGGCGCGACCGCAGGTAGGAGGCGAGGCGGGCGCTCCCCCGGGTCTGGAGGGCGATGACCTCGTATTCGGGTACCGCGCGTTGGAGCCGGATCTCGTGCCGTCGGGCCATCACGGCGGGTAGCCGAATCAGGGTGTGTCCGAGCGCGGTGAGCGATCTCCATCCCTCGGCGAGCCGGCCGGTGAACGCACCGACCACGAACTCGACCATGGTCACCGCGATCAGGGCGAGGGCGCGCGGAACCAGCCGCGCCGCGCCGGTGAGGGTGAGCACACTCCACATCCGGCGACGGGCGTGCTCGCGCCCGTGGTCGATCTCGGGGCGACGGCCGGCGATGTCGGCGCGGTGCCGAACCACCGCCTCGGGGGCGACGATGACCCGGGCTCCAGCCCAGTGGGCTCGCCAGCACAGGTCGAGGTCCTCGCCGTGGAGTCGGGCGCGACGGTCGAAACCGCCGAGCGAGCGGAGGAGATCGGCGCGCACCAGGAGGCAGGCGGTGGGGAGGACGAACACGTCCCGCACCGCGTCGTGCTGCGACTGGTCGAGTTCGCCGGGTTCGATCGGCGAGTACGGCTCGCCGAAACGGTCGAGTCCGGAGCCGACGGACTGCAGCCGATCCCGGTCGTGCCAGTCGACGAGTTTCGGGCCGACGAGACCGGCGTTGGAGCGGTGGAACTCGGCGACGAGCATCGACACCGCCCCAGGATCGGGGGCGATGTCGTCGTGACACAGGAGGAAGAGCCCGTTGTCGCCAGCGACGAGGTCGAGTACCCCGTTGGCGGCACCGGCGAAACCCGACGACGGGTCGACCTCGCGGACGAGCGCGCCGGGGAGGATCTCGTCGATCAGGGCCCGGGCAGCGCCGTCGGGGTCGGAGGCGAGGAGGATGAGCCAGCGCAGGTCGGGATAGTTCTGGGCCGCGAGGGCCTGCAGGGTCTCAGCGAACCAGGCTCCGGGTTCGTGGACCACGACGACACCGACCACGGTGACCGGTTCTGCTGCCTCCACTTGCCGCGAGGCTAGCGGTGCCGCTGGCGCGGAGTCCGGCAGGTGCCCAGTCCCGGTGCCCTGCGGGGGGTCACCGGTAGATTCGAGAACCCGTGTCCACCGAAGCCGTGTCCGCTGACGCCTCCGGGCGACGCCAACCCCTCCCTGAGGGGGCGCTCGTGGTCGCCCTCGGCCTCATCGTCGGCGGTATCGCGACCTACGCGTTCTTCCGGGTGGGGACGCTCACCCTCGGCGGCGATGAGGAGTTCGCGCCGATCGCCGCCCTCTGGTTCGCGATGTTCGCCCTGGCACCGGGGTTCTTCCTCCCACTCGAACAGGAGTTGAGCCGCGCCCTCGCCCACCGGACCGCCGTCGGTGAGGGTGGTCGACCGGTGGTCGCCCGCGTGCTGGTGCTCATGTCGATCATCGTCGCCGTGGTGGTGGCGGTGATGCTCGTGACCAGTCCGCTGGTCACCGACGCCTACTTCGACGGGCAGTGGGTGATGTTCGCGGCCCTGGTGGCGGCATTCGCGGTGTACGCCCCGGTGTTCCTGGCCCGGGGGATCTGCTCGGG
>RGGX01000040.1 GCA_010024485.1 Actinomycetota bacterium
AAGCCGATGCTCGCCCGCGGCGAGCTCCAGACGATCGGCGCCACCACCCTCGACGAGTACCGCAAGCACGTCGAGAAGGACGCCGCCCTGGAGCGACGCTTCCAGCCGGTGAAGGTGGAGGAGCCCACGCTGTCCCACACCATCGAGATCCTCAAGGGTGTCCGCGATCAGTACGAGTCGCACCACCGGGTGACCATCACCGATCAGGCGCTGGTGGCGGCGGCCAACCTCGCCGACCGCTACATCTCCGACCGTCACCTCCCCGACAAGGCGATCGACCTCGTCGACGAGGCCGGTTCGCGCCTCCGCATCAAGCGCATGCAGACTCCCCCCGACCTCCGCGAGCTCGACCGGAAACTCGACGATGTGCTCCGCGCCAAGCGCCTCGCCGTCGAGGAGCAGCGCTTCGAGGACGCCGGACGCCTCCGCGACGAGGAGAAGTCGATCCTCGAGGAGAAGGCCGCCAAGGAGGCCGAGGTGAAGGCCGCCGGTGTCGACCTGTTCGACGAGGTCGACGAGGAGGCGATCGCCGAGGTGCTGTCGCTGTGGACCGGCATCCCGGTCTACAAGCTGACCGAGGAGGAGACCCAGAAGCTGCTCCGCATGGAGGACGAGCTGCACCGTCGGATCATCGGCCAGGAGAACGCCGTCGCCGCCGTGTCCCAGTCGATCCGACGCACCAGGGCCGGACTCAAGGATCCGAAGCGCCCGAGTGGCTCGTTCGTCTTCCTCGGACCGACCGGCGTCGGCAAGACCGAGTTGGCCAAGACCCTGTCCGAGTTCCTCTTCGGTGACGACTCGGCCCTCATCACCCTCGACATGTCGGAGTACATGGAGAAGCACACGGTGAGCCGTCTCGTCGGCTCGCCTCCCGGATACGTCGGCTACGAGGAGGGCGGTCAGCTGACCGAGGCGGTCCGCCGCAAGCCGTTCTCGGTGGTGCTCTTCGACGAGATCGAGAAGGCGCACCCCGATGTCTTCAACACCCTGCTGCAGATCCTCGAGGAGGGTCGCCTGACCGACTCGCAGGGTCGCTCGGTCGACTTCCGCAACACGGTGCTGATCATGACCTCCAACCTCGGCACCCAGGACCTCCGCAAGGCGAACGTCGGCTTCACCACCGATGACTCGGCGATGTCGTATCAGCGGATGAAGGACAAGGTCATGGAGGCGCTCAAGCAGCACTTCCGCCCCGAGTTCCTCAACCGTCTCGACGAGGTCATCGTCTTCCACGAGCTCGCAAAGCACGAAGTCGTCCAGATGGTCGACCTGATGCTCAAGCGCCTCACGGTCCAACTGGAGTCGCAGGGCCTCGGTATCGAGTTGACCCAGGCGGCGAAGGAGTTGCTGGCCGAGGTCGGCTACGACCCGCAGCTCGGTGCTCGACCGCTGCGCCGGGCCATCCAGCGCGAGATCGAGGATGTGCTCTCCGAGAAGCTCCTCTACAAGGAGTTCGGGGCCGGGCAGATCGTCGTGGTCGACGTCGAGGACGATCCCGATCGGGAGGGCAGTCAGCGGTTCTCTTTCAGCGCCGTCGAGGGCTTCGTGCCCCCGTCCGCTGTCGAACTGGCCGGCACGGCTCCCGCCGAGGGCGAGGCTGACCCGCCCGCCGTCGACTGACGCCGCTCCACAGCGAGGCCGATGCGATCGGCCCGATCGATCACGAGCAGCAGCGCGGCGATGGCTGCGCTCACGTGCAAGAGGGCCGCGAGCGACCATCCAGCGATGAGGCCGTGTCGTCGATCCTGACCCCACAGGAGAGCCAGGGGGATCGGGATCACCGCCACCCCGGCCGCCGCTGAGATCCAGCGGAGGGTCCCGGTGCCCAGCACCCACGGTGGATCGTCGACACCGACGAGCAGGGCCGCGGTCGCCCAGACCCCGGCGATCACGATCGACGCGAGGTGGGCGACCGACCCGACCGCGCTCACCCACCCCGAGGTCATGCGGGTGGCGAGCGTCACCGCGGCGGTCATCAGGGCGCGCCGGAGGGGGCCGACGCCCGAGGCGCCGAGGAGGTCGATGAACACCGCGTCCGCCGAACGACGGTCGCGCACCGGGGCGGACGGATCATCCATGCCGGCGAGCAGGGCGTCATGCACAAGTGCCGCGGGCAGGTGGGCCCCGGTCGTGCCGATGAGCCAGCCGAAGACGGCCGGCACCGAGGTGAGGTCGGTCTCGAACCCCTCAGCCCCGTTCGGGATGTCGAATGTCCCGAGCGCGGGGTGCTCGACGGTGACCGGTCCGGCGAGTCGGAATCGCTCATCGACCCGGCCGTCGGTCGAGCGCACGACCCGCTCCAGCACCACCGGACCCCGGATCGCGACCCGCGGTCCGTTCCCTCGCCCTCGCATAGGTCGAGCATCGCCGGTCGCATGGCCCCGCTGTCGTCGAATTACCGGCCATCATGGTCGGGTGCGCCGACAGCTCCTGCTCGTACTCGTCCTCGCCGCCGGACTGCTCAGCGCCTGTCGTCTCGATGTCGACGTCGCGGTGACGATGGATGCCGACGGATCCGGAAGCGTCCGCGTCCGCGCTGTCGCCGACGCCGAGTTGGTGGCGGCGGAACCCGGGGTCGTCGAGGGTCTCGCCGTCGACGACCTCCGCGCCGTCGGCTGGACCGTCACCGGCCCGGACTCCACTCCGGACGGCGGTGCGGTGGTCACACTCGACCACCGCTACGACGACGCCGCCGGGCTCGCCGCCCTGCTCCGCTCCATCGGCGCTCCACTGTTGGCCGCCGATGTCGTCCGCGAACTGAACATCGACTCGACCGAGGCGACCAACACCCTCTCGGCCTCCCTCGGACTGCCCGAGGGGACCCGGTCGTTCTCCGACGACGCGCTCGTCGAGGCGCTGGGCGCGGAACCCTTCGCCGAGGTCCTCGCCGACGGCACCCCGCTCGCTGACCGCCTGACGTTCACGCTGACCGTCCTCCTGCCGGGTGAGATCACCGCTCACGACGGCGACGAGATCACCACCGAGTCCGGGGCGCAGGGTCTCAGGTGGTCGGCACCGCTCGACGGTTCGACCGCCACCGTCTCGGCGACGTCGCTCCAGAGCACCGCCACCGGGGGTTCCTGGGCGGAGCCGATCGCGACGGCTGCTCGGATCGCCCTCGTCGTCTGGGTAGCGATCAGCGGTTCGTTCATCCTCTGGGTCATCATGGCGAGGCGCCGACGCGCCCGTCGTCACTCCACCACGGCCAGCGACCCACGGGTACGCTGACGACGTGGCAGACGAGCCGACGTCCGAGGTGACGCAGGATCACGATGATCCCGGGTCGGCCGACTCGACCTCCGAACTCGAGCGCCTCGCGGGTGATCTCGAAGGGGTCGGCGCTGCGCTCGCGCGTCTCGACTCCGGCGAGTACTGGACCGACGAGATCAGCGGTGAGGCGATCGACGATGAGGTCCTCGCCGGCGATCCGACCGCTCGGCGCAATCCGTGAATCCGAACTGGCCCGGGGGGATCGTCGAGGTCGCTCGTCTGTGCGCGACCCAGGCGACACTCGACCACCACTGGGCGCGAGAGCTCGGACAGGCGGCGCGGGTCAGCGGTCCGGGTGAGCGCCAACGGGTCCTGCTCACCTGCTCACATCGGCACGCGAGGCTCGCCGCCGACTGGGAGGCCCGTCTCCCGGTGACCGACGACACCGCTTCGATGCTCGCGGAGACCGATCCGAACCCGATCGGGAGCGGGCTCGATGAGTACCGGGAGACCATGTCGGAGCGTCTGGCCCTCCTCGAGGGCCTCGCCGGCTCGATCGACGGACTGTCGGACCCGTCGACCGCCGAGCTCGTGGCCTCCGCGGTCGAGCGCATCTCCGAGATGGTCGCCGAGGCCGGACGGATCGGTGTCTGAACCCGGTCGACGGCGGGTCGTGACCGATCCGGATGTCGAGATTGAGGTGTTCGACTCCGGTCCAGGGCCCTCCCGCACGGTCGTCCTCCTCCACGGATTCCCCGAGACCGGCCACTCCTGGCGTCACCAGACGGGACCCCTCGTCAACGCCGGGCTCCGAGTCATCGTCCCCGACCAACGCGGCTACGGGCGCTCCTCCCGCCCCGAGTCCATCTCCGACTATCGCGCCGATCGACTCACCGGAGACATCGCCGCCATCCTCGACGACGCCGGGATCGACGACGCGATCATCGTCGGGCACGACTGGGGTGCGATCGTCGCCTGGCACATGGCGCAACTCCATCCAGGGCGCTGCGCGGCGGTCATCGCGGCGAGCGTTCCCTGGACGCCGTGGCCGATGGCTCCCACCGAGCTCCTCCGTGCGGTGCACGGCGACTCCTTCTTCTACATCCTCCACTTCCAGACGCCCGGTGTCGCCGAGGGGGAGATGGAGGTCGATGTCGAACGCTTCCTGCTCTCCATCGCCTGGGCTGCCGCGGCCGAGGGGATGGCGACCCACGACCCGACACCGCTCCCCGCCTCCGGCACCACCGTGACCGAGGCGTTCGAACACCAGTCGGGTGGCCGTCGGACCTCACCCCCACCCTGGCTGTCGGACTCCGATCTCGCGGTCTATGTGGAGCAGTTCGACCACAGCGGCTTCCTCGGACCGGTGAACTGGTATCGGAACTTCGATGCGAACCACACGTTGACCGCCGAGCTCGGCGCCGAGCCGATCACGATGCCGACGTTCTTCGTCGCCGGGGCCCTCGATCCGGTGATCCTCGGTCGCGACGACTACCTGGCCAGGATGGGCACCGATCTCGCCGACCACCGAGCGACGGTGCTGATCCCCGACGTCGGGCACTGGGTGCAGCAGGAGGCTCCGGAGGAGTTCAACCGAGTCGTCCTGGAGTTCATCGAGCAGGTGGGCTGACCGCTTCGGCGCGATCCACACCGAGCCCGGAGGTCCCGAACCCCACGGGGCGCCGCTCCGCCCATCGCTCCAGCGGATTGCGCCGGTAGGCGAGCGAGTCGACCACCGCGGTGAACCGGGGTCGCGGCCGGGCCGTCGCGAGCCATCTCGGGACTGCGGCGGCGGCACCGAGTACCGACCAACCCAGATAGAGCGGAGCGAAGAACGGCCCGAGGATCCGGGTCTGCCACACGTGTGTCTCCTCGTGCTCGTCGACCAGGCGACGCCGCGACTCCGTCGAGGTGTCACCAGCCGCAGAGATCACGTTGCCGACCGTGACGGCGTATCCGCGACGCGGGGTGAACCCCCCGCGGTAGACGTGTCGGTTGCGGCGTCTGCTCGACTCGGCGACGTAGCCGGCTCCTCCGACAGTGTCGATGAGGTGTACACCGAGCGCGGCGGTCGTCGTGGCCAGGGCCCAACTCGAGTCGAGGACGAAGGCGGCCGCGCCGAGGCGATCGCGGCTGTAGGTCCCGCGCGCGCCGCCGATCACTCCGTTGAGACCACCGACCACCAACGCCGGCAGACCGAGTCCGACGGTCGACCAGGTCAGGCCGGCGATCGCGGTCCCGGCGATGCCGAGGAGCGTGACCTCCCGTGCCCGGCCCGCGCTCACCGCTCGCGGAGTTTGGCGAGCAGTCGCAGGATCTCCAGGTAGAGCCACACGATCGTGACCAGCATCCCGAAGGCGGCGAACCACTCGAAGTGCCTCGGAAGCCCCTCGGAGGTACCACGCTCGATGAAGTCGAAGTCGAGGGCGAGGTTCATCGCGGCGAGTCCAGCGACGAAGATGCTGAATCCGATGCCGAACAGGCTCGGGCTGGAGATGAACGACACCGAGCCGCCGAAGAGCGAGATCAACAGGCTGATGCCGTAGAAGACCATCACGCCGATCGTGGCCGTCACGATGATGCGTCGGAAGCGATCGGTCACCTTGATGGCACCGGAGCGGTAGAGGCCGAGCATCACGGCGAACACCGCGATGGTGACCCCGGCCGCCTGCAGGACGATGCCGTCGTAGAACTCCTCGTAGACGCGTGAGATCGACCCGACGGCGAAGCCCTGGGCGAGCGCGTAGACGGGGCCCACGATGCGCGCCAGATGGGGCCGGAAGGCGATGGCGAACGCCGAGGCGATACCGACGATGACGCCGAGGATGGCGAGACCGGGAAGGCCATAGCTGATGGTTCCGTCCGAGCGGACGGCCGGGGACCCAGTAGCGAGCCAGCCAACGGTCGCCGAGGCCAGCAGCAGGGCGAGCAGGGTCGCGGTGGCCGAGATGGTGCCACCGACCGTCATGACATCACCGGCCGGCCGCCACGGTGAGGAGGGGCCGTCGGAGATCGGGCCCTGCGCCTCGGTGCCCGGCTGCGGCGGGGCCCAGTTGTTGAAGACCTTCTCGTTGAGAACCGGATTGGACATGTCTGCCTCCTCGAGGGCGGGGGACGATCGGCTGTGACCGACACTCCGATGTTAGGCAGTCAGGTCGGGCGCTGCCTGTCCTTCGGTGTGAATCCCGGCTCGGAAACCACCGAGCTCCCCTGAGGCTCCGGGCCGAATCGTCGGTATCGTGACGGACGTCTCAGGGGCACTTCCGTCCGTCCGCCAGACCTCGAAGAGGGAGTCACAGTGGCCAAAGATCGCGTCGACCGGGATGATGAGGATCTCGTCAGGCTCTACCTGACCGACATCGGTCAGTACACGCTCCTCACCAAGGACGACGAGGTCCGTCTCGCCAAGGCCATCGAGGCCGGCAAGGAAGCCATCGAGGAACTCGACGCCGGCGGCAAGGGCCTCACCGCGGCCCGCAAGCGCGAACTCCGACGGGTGGCGCGAAAGGGCGAGGAGGCCGAGCGTCAGTTCGTGCAGTCGAACCTCCGGCTCGTGGTGTCGATCGCGAAGAAGTACCAGGCATCGGGACTCCCCCTCCTCGACCTCATCCAGGAGGGCAACCTCGGACTGATGCACGCCGTCGAGAAGTTCGACTGGCGCAAGGGATTCAAGTTCTCCACCTACGCGACCTGGTGGATCCGCCAGGCGATCACCCGAGGCATCGCCAACACGGGTCGCACCATCCGGCTCCCGGTCCACGCCGGCGACACCCTGGCCCGCCTCCAGAAGGCCCGGTCCCGGCTCGAGTTGAAGTACGGCCGCCCGGCGACCCTCGCCGAACTCGCCCTCGAGGTCGAGATGCCCGAGGACAAGGTCACCGAGGCCCTCCGCTTCGCCGCCGAGCCGCTCTCGCTCTCCGAGCCGCTCCGCGAGGACGGCGACGCCGAACTCGGCGACGTCGTCGAGGACCGCTCGGCCGAGTCACCCTTCGAGGTGGCCGCCACCGCCCTGCTCCCCGAGGAGATCAGTCGGTTGCTCGCCCCGCTCGACGAGCGCGAGCGTGAGATCCTCAAGTTGCGGTTCGGACTCGACCGGGGCGAGCCCCGGACCCTCGAGGAGGTCGGCGAGCACTTCAACCTCACCCGCGAGCGGATCCGACAGATCGAGGCCCGCGCGATGTCGAAGCTGCGGCACCCCTCGAGCGACACGGGCGCCCGCGACCTCCTCGCCGTCTGACGTCCTCAGGTCGTCTCGACGAACTCGACGGTGTTGCCGTCAGGGTCGTTCACGAGCGCGATGCGCACCCCCTCGCGGATCTCGACCGGCGCCACGACAACCCGAGCACCCGCGTCCCGGCACCCGTCGACCACCTCGTCGAGGTTGACCACGTGGATCGTGAAGTAGCGATAACCCGAGGCACCCGGGATCCCGCCGCGGGGCGCCTTGGCCTCGGGATTCTCCTCGAAGGCCACGATCTTGATGAGTGACTCACCGCACCGGAGGCGGTGCATCGTGCCACCGGCGCCGACCGGCATCGGCATCGAGCCCTCGTCGACGAACCCGAGGGTGTCACGGTAGAAGCCGAGCGCGGCGTCGGCGTCGCGCACCACGATGCCGAGGTCGATGGCCCGCTGGCCGAATCGGATGAGTGACTGCTGCTCGGACATGCGCCGACTCTACGGCGGGGGGTTTGTGGCGGAGGTGGACGGGAATCGAACCCGCCGGGTGGGGATCGCCCACCCCGACCGCTTTGAAGGCGGCGGCACCCACCAGGCGTGCGGACACCTCCGCGGGGGAGCGTACCGATCGGGTCCGAGCACCCACCACGCGGGTCGGTCGGCACGACCGCGGCCGACCTAGCATCCGGTCCGTGACCGGCGGAGCTGGCGAGGTGATCCTCGTGACCGACACCGTGTGGGAGGCGCGAGGAGCGGAGCTCACGCGGGTCGCCCCCGGGGCGGAGTTCGTCATCCTCGGTGAGGCGCGGGTCGCCGAGGAGGACGTGGACCGTCTGACGACGGCGTTCTACTCGGCCGACGCCTGGCCGGAGCGGACGGCGGCGCTCATGGGTCCCGTCGTGCACGCCGGGAACCTCAGGTGGCTTCACACGTTCTCCGCGGGGCTCGACCACCCGGTGTTCTCGCGGCTCACCGATCGCGGGGTTCGGGTCACCAACTCCCCCGGCGCGGCGGCCCCGGCGATCGCCCAGTCGGTGATCGCCCACCTGCTGACCCTCGTGCGGGGTCTCGACCAGTTCGCGCGTGATCGCCTCGACCGTCGCTGGACACAGATCGTGAGCGACGATCCCGCCGACCTCCGTCTGGGGATCATCGGACTCGGATCGATCGGTTGCGAGGTCGCGCTCCTCGCCGCTGCGATCGGCATGGAGGTCGTCGGCCTCCGTCGCCGACCGACCGGCGACGAGCCCTGCGAGACCTGGCCCTCCGATCGTCTCAGCGAGCTCCTCGCTCGCTCGGAGGTGGTGGTGATGTGCGCGCCACTCAGCGATGAGACCCGGGGCATGCTCGGTGCCGCGGAGCTCGCGTCGATGCCCCGAGGCTCCTACCTGATCAACGTGGGTCGGGGCGAGACGGTGGATGAACCCGCGCTGATCGACGCGATCCGCTCGGGGCATCTCGCGGGGGCCGCCCTCGACGTCTTCGCCGTCGAGCCGCTCCCGACCGAGTCCCCGCTGTGGGACCTCGAGCAGGTGATCATCACCCCTCCTGACCGCCGCCGGGGACGCAGTGGCGTCCCCAGTGGGGAGCCGACCTCCCGATCCCGAGAACCGACCTCGGGGTCCGACACCGAGGGAGGTCCATGCTCACCGGAATCTGGTCAATGAAGGGCGGAAGCGGCGCCACCGTGACCACCTGCGCCATCGCCCGTCTGCACCCGAGGGCCCTCATCATCGACACCTGCGGTGACGTCCCCGCCGTGCTCGGCCTCGCCGACTCCGACACCCCCGGCGCCCGTGACTGGCTCGCCGGTGACTCGCCGAGGGAACGCCTCGATGATCTCGTCGAGTCCGTCGACGACCGGCTCGGGCTGCTCCGTTGCGGAACATCCGAGGGCCCGTTCGAGGATCGCGCCTGGCGGACGTTCGCCGAGTGGGCCGCCGAACGTCCGCCAGGCGCGATCCTCGAACGGGCCCTCGG
>RGGX01000005.1 GCA_010024485.1 Actinomycetota bacterium
CGCTCCTTCGCGATCATCTCGCCCCAGAGACGCTCCTGTTCGGAGGCGTCCAGTCCGAGCACCGAGGTCAGCACGGCGAGGGTCGAGGATGGGTCGTCGATCAGTTTGGGGTTGATGCTGATCGTGCTCGCCGGGATGGACACGGCGAGTTCCTCGCCGTTGCGATCGAAGATCGTCCCCCGGTCGGCGGAGATGGTGGCCGACCGGGTCCACTGGTCGGCGGCGGCCGCTCGGAGCGGGGCTCCCCCGGCGGTCTGGAGTTCGACGATCTTCAGGACCACGAGGATCATGGCCCCGCAGATCAGCCAGGTGATGAGGCGCATCCGCCGCCTCGAGTTACCACCGGTGAGGGTCGAGGCGGGACGCGAGGTGCGCACGGTCCGGAGACGAGGACCCGGCTCGACCGGGCGCCGCGAACGGTGCCGTTGGGGCACGGTCACGCCCGACCGGCGCGTGGGGCCGTTGCGTCGGGACACCGTCGGCGTGCGGCGGCGCGCCGATGCCGGGGGTGAGGGCCTCCTGCTCATCGCTCCATCCCTCCGACCCGCTTCACGAGGCGGAACTGGTCGAGCGGGCCGAGGTTGTCTGGCGCCTGCGAGACCTCAGGGGACATACCGGTTCGCGCGATCGTGATCGCGAGGACCTGCGGGTCGATCGGAAGGAAGCGGCTCGAGGTGGCGGGCCGCATGTCGAGACGGCGCCCCTCGGCATCGAGGCGCGTGGGCGAGCGGAGCTCGGCGCGGATACTGCGGAGGGAGTCGAAGTCCTCGTTGGCGACGGCGATACGGCGGTCGAGCTGGTCGATCTGGTACTGCCGAGCCGCGATCTGCGTGTGCAGGACCGCGATCATGGCCATGCCGACCGCGGCAGCGGCGAAGGTCACGATGATCACCCGAGCGGCGCGCCCTCCCGCCTGCACCAGGTTGAGCGATGGACGGATCTGCGGCCGTCGCACCCGGGTGAGGTCGATGAGGGGCAGAGCCATCAGCCGTGCTCCTCCTCGGCGGCGACTCGCTCGACCACCCTCAGGCGGGCCGACGATGCGCGGCGGTTGCCGGCCACCTCATCGGCGGACGGCCGTTTGGCGTGTCCTCTCACGAGGCGCACGGTCTGGACCGCGCCGCAGATGCAGGGCAGTTCGGGTGGGCAGACGCAGCGGTCGGTGGCCTCCCGGAAGCGATCCTTGACGATGCGGTCCTCGCCGGAGTGGTAGGTGAGCACGGCCACACGACCCCCGGGGGCGACGGCCTCGACCGCACGGTCGATGGCCGAGGGGAGGATGTCGAGTTCGCCGTTGACCTCGATCCGGATGGCCTGGAAGGTTCGCTTGGCCGGGTGCCCTCCGGTGCGTCGCGCCGGGGCGGGGATCGCTGCGGTCACCACCTCGGCGAGGTCGGTGGTGCGCTCGATGGGTCGCGCGGCGACGATGGCGCGGGCGATGCGGCGGGCGAAGCGCTCGTCGCCGTGTCGTTCGATGATGTCGGCGAGGCGGTCCTCGTCGTAGCCGTTCACGACGTCGTCGGCCGACCACTCCCCCGAGGAGTCCATCCGCATGTCGACGGGGCCCTCGTGGCGGTAGGAGAAACCCCGGTCGGCGGTGTCGAGTTGATGACTGGAGACGCCGAGGTCGAACAGCGCCCCGCTCAACTCGGCGACCTCATGGTCATCCATGACCTCTCGGAGGGCGTCGAAGCGGGCGTGCGCGGCGGCGAAGCGCTCCCCGAACCGCTCGAGTCGAGCTCCGGCGGCCTTCAGGGCGGTGTGGTCTCGATCGATACCGAGCACACGGAGATCGGCTCGGGACTCGAGGATGGCCTCGGTGTGTCCTCCCCCACCGAGGGTCGCGTCGAGGACCACGCCGGGAGGAACGGTGGAGAAGACATCGACGATCTCGTCGCGCATCACCGGCTGGTGCTCGAAGTCGTCGGCGACGCTCACTCGTCCCTCCAGACCCGCGGGGCGACCTCGTAGTCATCTTCCGTGGCGACCGTCTCGTACCGGGAGGGACGCCACAGCTCGATCGTGTTGAGGTTGCCGACGATCATCGCCGTGCCCGCGCCGACCAGTCCGGCGAACTCGCGGGCCTTCTCGTCCAGGGTCAGTCGGCCCTGTTTGTCGACAGCCACTGCCGTCGTGTTGGTGGCGAGGGAGCGGCGCACCCCGGGGGCGGCCTCCTCGCGCTTGACCGCCTCGATGACCTCGGCAGCCTCGGACTCGAAGACGGCGGCCGTTCGAAGGGTCACGCATCCCTGGGGGTCGAGGGTGGCGTAACACCGATCGCCGAGGTCGACACGGAACGACGAGGGGAGCGCCAGACGACCGTTGTCGTCGATGCTGCGGTCGTAGACCCCGACGAACACCTTCCGTGCCCTCGCCTTCCTGTCATCCGCCTTCGTTGGCTGCCTCTGCCACGCATCGGGAGGCGGTCCCGACGGCATCCGAAGTATGTCCGCCAATTCACACCAATGTCAACCATCCTTCACCAAATAACCCCAGAACGTGCCGCAAACGTGCCACATGACGGGAGAAACGACGCGCAGAGCGGGACGGGCGCGACACCGGGAGCGACGCCGGAAGCGGGCGACGCGGAAGCGCTGCGGGACTCGGGAGACACCCTCGAGTCGCCACCCGACCGGGCACGGGACCGGATGCGAGCGGTCAGCGATCGGTGAGTTGTTCGGCCAGATGGCCGGCGAGAGCCGCGGCTGCCGACTCGACGACATCGCGCGGAACCCGGGCGGGGTCGTCCGGGACCGGGTCGTCCGGACGGTGCGACTCCGCGATCAGGGCAGCCGCCGAGGCCGAGGGGTTTCCGGTGAACACCTGACACTGGACCCGGGACCACTCCCGTGTGCGCCGCTGGCTGAGCCCGACCAGTTTGCGTCCGTCGAGGAGCACCTCGCCGGGCCCGAGGCCGGCGAAGCAGAGCAGTTCCTCCCAGGCTCCCCTCGAGACCGGCCCCTCATGGATCGAGAGATGACCGGCGAGATCCGGATCCGCAGCAGCCAGCGCGGTGAGCCAGGCCGAACCGACGGCCTCCATCGAGCCACGGACGTCAGAGGTCACCGATGAGGCTCCCGCCGGGAGCCACACATCGACCCACACGGCGACCGTGTCGTCCACCAGCACGATCCCTCCGCCGGAGGCTCGCCGGACGATCTCGAGACCCGCCCCGGTCACCCCGGCCGGATCGAGGAGCTCCTCCCCCTGCCTCGATCCGAGCACCAGGGCGGCGCGGTCCGCGCGGCATCGACGAACCGTGACGATCGGGTCGGTCGGCGGACTCCAGCCATGGAGGACTCCAGCAGACCCGTGGGCCTGCTCCTGTCGGAACGGCAGCACCCGTCGGAGCCTACGGGCCCCAGCCGTCGCCTCTCCTCAGCTGGCCCGGGCGAGGTAGGGCTTCCAGGCCTCGGGCATACGGGAGGCCCCGACGACCACCCACGACCTCGGCCTCGGAGGGCATCCGGGTCGGCGGAGCCGCATACCGGCCTCCTCGGGGGTGCGGTCGCGCTTGGCGAGATTGCAGCGCCGACAGGCAGCGACGAGGTTCTCCCAGTCGTGCCCGCCACCGCGAGATCGCGGCAGGACGTGATCGATCGAGTCCGCGGGACCACCGCAGTACTGGCAGGTGTGGTCATCGCGAGCGAACACGGCCCGCCGGGAGAGCACCGCCTGACGGCGACGCGCGACGCGGACCATGTAGCGCAGCCGCACCACCGAGGGCACCGGCAACGTCACCGACGGTGACCGCAGGACCGATCCGTCATGTTCGATGATCTCGGCCTTGTCGTCGAGCACGAGGCACGTGGCCCGCCGGAACGACACGATGCTGAGCGGCTCGTACGAGGCGTTCAGTACGAGCACATTGCGCATCGGTCAGGCCGACCCTCTCAGGTCGTGTACGAGCGGCTCATCCTCCGCCAGTCGCGACACCACGCGAGATAGTTCCCCAGGAGGCCGACGAGTTCGGTGCTCCCGCGTCGTCGGTCTGGAAGGCCGAGGACGGCATGCGACCGGAGGGCACCATCGCCTCGGCCCCGAGGATGTCGACCGCCAACTCGGTCACCGTGAGGTGGTACTCGCTCCAGAACAGCTTCGAGATCGCGCCGTCGGGGCCGGGGTGGGCTCCGGCGAGGAACTGCGTGAGCACGCGCATGCCGCTGTATCGCATGACCTGCACCTTCGAGTAGGCGCGCGCGATGCGCTGTCGGATCACCGGGTCGCGGTCCAGACCGCGCTCGCGGGCCAGCAGGACGAGCCGGTCGACCTCGGCCTGGAACCGGATCGGCGCGGTGGCCGCGGCCTCACCGCGCTCGAAGCCGAGCAGGGTCATCGCGACCGCCCAGCCGTTGTTGACCCCACCGACCACCTCGTCGACCGGGCAGACGGCGTCGGTGTAGAAGACCTCGTTGAACTCGCTCTCGCCGGAGATCATGCGGATCGGGCGGACCTCGACGCCCGGTTGACGCATGTCGACGAGCAGGAAGGAGATGCCCTTGTGCTTCGGCGCGTCCGGATCGGTCCGGGCCAGCGTGAAGATGTGGTCGGCGAGATGACCGGCGGAGGTCCAGATCTTCTGGCCGTTGAGGATCCACTGATCACCGTCGCGGATCGCCTTGAGCCCGACGTTGCCGAGGTCCGACCCCGCGTTGGGCTCGCTGTAGCCCTGACACCAGGTGTCCTCACCGGACAGGATCCGAGGCAGGTAGCGCTCCTTCTGCTCGTCGCTCCCCATGAGGAGCAGCGTGTTGCCGAGCATCTGGATACCGAAGACGTCGTTCGGGCCGCCGGTCGGCACCCCCGCGCGCGCGAACTCCTCGGCGAGGATGACCTGCTCGAGGGCCGAGAGTCCGGCACCGCCGAACTCGACCGGCCAGCCGGGTGCCAGATAGCCGGCTTCGAAGAGCGTCTGCCGCCACTCGGCCACGAACTCCTCGATGGCGCTCCCCTCGAGGGATCCGATACCCGACCAGTTCGACGGGAGTTTCTCGGCGAGGAAGGCCTGGACCTTCTCCCGGTAGGCCTCGGCGGAGGGTTCGTAGGTGGGGCGCATGAGCCGAGCGTAGTGCGACCTCAGGTCGCCGTCACCGCCGGAGCCGGATCGATCCCCCCGGTTGCGACGCGGTGTCGAGCGACCGCCGCACCCCCGACGAGGACATGCTGACGGACGGCGCGGATGTGAATCTCCTCGAGGTGCACGAGACGACTCCTCTGGTCGAGTTCGGCGCTCATGGCATCGGTCAGACGGCGACCGAGGGCGGTCACGACCGGACCGCCGAGGACGATGCGGTGGATGTCGAGCATCGCCGCGAGCGATGCGCAGGCGCGGGCGACCATGATGCCGGCCCGGTCGACCGTGGCATCGGGGACGCGGGAGACCTCGCGTCCGAACTGGGCCTCGAGACTGACGGCACCCGCGTAGAGATCGAGACAACCGGTGGCTCCACAGGCGCAGACCGGACCATCGGGGTCGACCAGCAGGTGCCCGAAGGCGCCGAGATGCCCGTTCGCCCCCGAGAGCAACTGGCCGTCCCGCACGATGCCCCCGTCCACCTGATCGCCGAGGTACAGGCCGATCAGATGTCCGTCATCAGGGGCGTTGGCGATCGCATGGGCATGCCCGGTGGAGGAGATCACGGTGGGCAGTCCGGTCGTCTCGGCGACCAACCGCCGGATCGGAACCCCCTCCCAGCCGGTGACGGTCACCGACCGGAACTCACCGATATCGGCGAGGACCGGACCCGGGCCGGTGACCCCACACACCGTCGGCCGGGACTCCTCCGGCGTCGCGGCGAGCACTCGGTCGACCAGTCGGGTGAGCGCCACCCAGGGCTGACGCGTCGGCGGGACGACGCGATCTCGAACACCGACCTCACCATCGGGACCGACGACTCCAGCGACGAGGTGACGGACGCCGAGGTCGACCGCGAGAACGTGCGGGGTCGCGTCGGAGGGACCCTCGTCGGGCTCAGCCACGCCGAGGCCAACCGGAGGCGAGCCAGTTCGCGACCGGGGACTCCGACAGGCGCTCGCGTCCGATGAGACGCATCTCCGAGGCGACCACCGAGGCGAGGAACAGGACGACCACGAAACCGATGAACGACACGAGGAAGCTGACTGCCAGACCGATCACGGTCACGAACAGCGCGATGACCGCGCCGACCGCGGCGAGCACCAACCGACGGCGCGAGACGCGGTAACCGCGCTCGGCGAAGGTGGGGTCCTGCTCGAGCTCCTGCTCGATCTGGCGGAGGATCCGCTGTTCGTCTTCGGAGAGGGGCATGTCGTCGGTTCCTGGAGTCTTCGGCGGCTCGTCTGCTCGCCAGCCTCAGTTTGTCATCCCAGCAGCCGATCCTCAACGCGTGCGCGGACGCAGTCCACTGGCCCGACCGATGGAGGAGCGGCCGAATCGGGCCCGGATCTCGTCGAGCGCCCGGTCGGCGCCATCGTGAGCCTCCGACCCCAACCCGTCGCCGGTGGTCGCCTGGGACCAGAGATCGAGTTGCCGGGCCGGCTCGACCAGGTTGGAGGCGGACACGCCGAGAAGCCTGACCGGACCGCGGGCGATCAGCTCCCGCAGCGCGGGTTCGAGCCGCTCGATGATCTCCCCGGCGGTGTCCAGGGGTTCCCCGGCCGTCACCGACCGGGTGACGGTGTCGAAGTCGGCGAACTTGGCCTTGAGGGTCACGGTGCGCGCGGCGACCGTCGAACCTCGGAGGCGCGATGCCACCGAATCCGCGAGCCGGATCATCTCGGCACGGGCGACATCCAGGTCGGAGATGTCGGAGCCGAACGTCTCCTCCTGACCTATCGACTTGGCTCCCCGATCCGTCTCCACTGGACGATCATCGATGCCGAGGGCGAGGCGTCGGAGGTGCGTGGCCGCCGAGGCCCCCAACCGGCCCTCGAGGAGACCGTCCGGGGCGGCGACGATGTCAGGGACACGGCGTATGCCGATGTCGTGGAGTCGGGCCAGCGTCTTCGGCCCCACACCCCAGAGCCGTTCCACCGGGAGGGTCGCCACGAAGGCGGCCTCCATCCCCGGCTCGACCACCACCACCCCCGGACCCGCGCGAACGCCGTCGCGGTCGGCGATCGGCTTGGCCTCCACCGAGGCGAGTTTCGCGACGAACTTGTTGGAGGCGACCCCGACCGAGCAGCTGAGACCGACGCGATCCGCCACCCTCCGACGTACCGTCTCAGCGATCTCCGAGGGCTCTCCGAGCAGGGAGCGCACCCCGGTCACATCGAGGAAGGCCTCGTCGAGGGCGAGGGGCTCCACCAGCGGCGTCACCGAGTCGAAGACCTCTCGGACCTCAGCGCTCACCTCGGCGTACCGCTGATGGTCGGCGGGCAGGAACACCGCGGAGGGACATCGGCGACGCGCCGTGACCGAGGCCATCGCCGAGTGCACCCCGTGGCGTCGGGCCTCGTAGGAGGCGGCGGCGACCACTCCCCGGGAACCATCGCCACCCACGACGACGGGCAGTCCGACCAGTTCCGGTCGACGCAGCAACTCGACCGAGACGTAGAACGCGTCCATGTCGACATGGAGGATCACCCGCTGCTGGCCGGACTCGGACATCGACACCGATCCTCCCACGTCGACCGTCGCCGACGGTGCCGCTAGGTTCGCGCCGGTGAGCCAACAGACCGATCCTCCCCCCGAGCGCGCCCTGTCGGCGCTGCCCTCGGTCACCGCGAGGGCGGTCGCGTTCCTCGGCGTCCTGCTCGGCGGGCTCGCGGGCGGGCTCATCGGTCACTCCCTGGTCGACATCCAGTGCACCGGTGACTGCAGCACCCCGACAGCGCTCGGCCTCGTCCTCGGATCGGTGGTCGCCGCGCTCGGCATGGCGGTCGTCGGCGTGCTGGCCCTTCGCGCCATGGGCGAGTGGCGCGAGATCCAGGACCGGGAGCGAGCCGGACACGGCCCGTGACCGCGACCTCAGACCCCCGACCGGACTCCGCCGCGGAACTGCGCGCCCTCTGCGAGCGCCTCGCCACCGAGGCCGGAGACGCCGCCCTCGCCCACCGCGGCGATGACCGACCGGCGACCTCCACCAAGTCATCGGTCACCGACCTCGTCACCGAACACGACCTCACCGCTGAGCGGTCGATCCGAGCGACCCTCGAGGCGGAACGGCCCGACGACGCGGTGCTCGGCGAGGAGGCCGGCACTCGCGAGGGAACCACTCGTTACCGGTGGTCGATCGATCCGATCGACGGCACCACCAACTTCTTCTACGGGCTCCCGATGTGGGGCACGTCGGTGGCCGTCGCGCTCGACGACTCCACCGTGGCCGGGGCTGTGCGACTGCCGGCGCTCGGGCGCACCTACTCGGCCCACGTCGGCGGGGGCGCCACCTGCAACGGTCGACCCATCGCCGTGTCGACGACCGAGAGGATCGACTCGACCCTGGTCGCCACCGGATTCGGCTACTCCGCCGACCTCCGGGTGTCACAGGCCGCGATCGTCACCCGCCTCATCGGGCGGGTTCGGGACATCCGCCGCACCGGTTCAGCGGCCGTGGACCTCTGCCTCGTCGCCGAGGGCAGCGTCGACGCCTACTTCGAGGAGCACCTCAACGACTGGGACGTCGCCGCGGGACTGCTGATCGCGGCCGAGGCCGGGGCCCGCATCAGCGATCTGGATGGCGAGCCCGTCCACCCGGGATCGGTGGTGGCGGCCACCCCGGGAGTGCACCGCGCCCTGCTCGAGGTGCTCGCAGACGCGCGCCGGTCGGACTGAGCGGGACGGCCCGACCGGCCGACGACGGGTAACCCGCTTCCGGATCAGGCAGACTGTGAGCGTGGGAACACGCATCCTCACGGTGGAGGACGACGAGCGGATCAGGACAGCGGTCCGACTCGCGCTCGAGGACGAGGGCTGGACCGTCGACGAGGCCGAGAGCGGCGAGGACGCCGTGGCGATCTTCCAGACCACTCCACCCGACGTCGTGCTCATCGACATCATGCTCCCAGGGATGGACGGTTTCGAGCTGTGCCGCGGCATCCGTCGCTCGAGCGACGTCCCGGTGGTCATGGTGACCGCCCGGAACGACACCCACGACATCGTGGCGGGCCTCGAGGCCGGGGCCGACGACTACCTGACCAAACCCTTCGCGCCGAAGGAGCTCTCCGCCAGGATCCGCGCGCTGTTGCGGCGCGCGCGACCGGGGTCGTCCCCCCATGCCCGACTCGTCTTCGGTGACCTCGAGCTCGTCCCCGATGAGGGCAAGGTGCTGCGCGGCGGCGACGAGGTGCACCTCACCAAGACCGAGTTCCGTCTGCTCTGCGAACTGGCGGACAACCCCGGCAAGGTCTTCTCACGTGAGGCACTGCTCGACAAGGTCTGGGGCTACGACTACTTCGGCGATGGCCGACTCGTGGATGTGCACGTCAGACGCCTGCGCACCAAGATCGAGGCGGACCCGGCGAACCCGAGGCATGTCGTGACCGTCCGGGGCCTCGGCTACCGCCTCCAGACGTGACCACCACCGCCCCGGAGGTCGTCACGCCGGGGTCCGGGGAGCGCGTCCGACGGCTGCGCGGCGGTCTGCGCCGACGCATCCTGCTGATCTTCACCCTCGGTTCTGCCGTCCTGGCCCTCCTGCTCGCCGGCGCCACCTACGCCCTGACGCGATCGAACGTCGTCCAACAGACCGAGAACGCGGGCATCGAGGCCACCCGACGCAACGCCAGGACCGTGCAGAACAACCTCCGCGGACCAACCCCGTCGGCGCAACCGGCCATCGACGCCCTCGAGTCCCTCGGCGTCCAGCGGGCCCTCATCTGGTCGAACGACCAGTGGTGGGCCGCGAGCAACCGGTACCAGTCGAGCGCGCTCCCCCAGGCCCTCGTCGACCGGGTCATCGACGACGTCGTACCGGCCCGGATGATCAACGAGGTGGACGGCGAGCCCCACGTGGTCATCGGATGGCCCCTCGAGGAGGGAGCCGCATACTTCGAGTTCTTCACCCTCGATGAGGTGTCGACGACCCTGCAGAGCGTGCAGCTCTCGCTCTACCTCGCGGGTGGCATCACCATCGCGCTCGCGATCGTCGCCGGTGTGGTGCTCTCCCGTCGGGCGGTCCGACCCGTCGCCGACGCGGCGATGGCGGCGAAGGCGATCGCCGGTGGTCGGCTCGAGACCCGACTGGCCACCACCGCCGACCCCGATCTCGGCGCGCTCGCCGACTCGTTCAACGAGATGGCGCGGGCCCTCCAGGAGCGGATCGAGCGAGATGCCCGTTTCGCCTCCGACGTCAGTCACGAGCTCCGCTCCCCGCTCATGACCCTGGCCGCCTCGATCGAGGTCATCGAGGGACGACGCGACGAGATGCCCGACCGCGCGCGGGCCGCCGTCGATCTCCTGTCGAGCGACGTCGCACGGTTCCGGACCCTCGTCGAGGATCTCCTCGAGATCTCCCGCTTCGACGCGGGGGCCATCAGCCCCACTCTCGATGAACTCCTCACGGCCGAGTTCGTCGCGCAGGCCGTCGCGATCAGCTCGCTTCCCGAGACCGAGGTCATCGTCGATGAGCGCGCGGCCTCGACGCTGATCACCGGTGATCGTCGACGACTGGCTCGCGTCATCGCGAACCTGATCGACAACGCGCGTATCCACGGTGGAGGCTCCGCCTCCGTGCACGTCGGCGTTCCGTCGGCCGATGCCGAGGTGTCGCGGGTGCGTATCGAGGTGTCCGACGACGGCCCGGGCGTGCCCGACGAGGAACGGCGCCTCATCTTCGAGCGGTTCGCCCGAGGAGGCGTGGCGGGTCGCCGACGCGACAACGACGGTGCGGGTCTCGGTCTCGCGCTGGTGGCCGAGCACGTCCGACTTCACTCCGGCTCGGTCTGGGTCGAGACCGGACGACGTGGATCCGGTTCGACCTTCGTGATCGAACTCCCGGCCGAGGACCTTGGAGACGACTCGTGAGCGTTCGTACTCGGGTGCCCCGGACCATGGCGGCGATCGCGCTCGCCCTGACGTTGGCGGGCTGCGGAATCCGGCCCGATGCGGCGCCTCGCGACATCCCGGTGGACGACCGTTCCCTGCCGGGCGCGCCGGTCTCGGCGGCGGGCGTCGCCGGTGGTGACGCCCGCATCTACCTGCTGACTCCGACCGAGCCCCGACAGGTCCGGTCCGTCACGCGATCCTCGGGAACACGGAACGACCTGTTGGCAGCCCTCGTCGCCGGCCCGACGGAGGATGAACTCTCACTCCAGCTCAGCTCGGCCCTCCCCGCCCAGCTCGAGGTGCTCAGCACCCGATCGGTCGGTTCGGTCCTCTACATCGACCTCTCCCCCGCCATCGCCGAACTCTCGGGAGCAGGCCTCACCCTGGCGGTCGCCCAGATCGTCTTCACGGCCACCGACCTCGTCGGCGTCGACGCGGTCCAGCTCACCGTCGACGGCCAGCGGTTCCCCTGGCCGCGCGGGGACGGAGCGACGACGACAGGGCTACTCCGCTCCTACGACTACCCGGGTTACGCGGTCTCATCACAGCCCGACTACCCGGTGCTGCCGGCACGCGTGTGAGGCTCAGGCGAAGAAGATCTCAGCCACTTCGGTGAAGAGGTGGAGGTCGACCGGGCGACTCCGTCCGGCTGCCTCGGCGAGGGGCACGGTGGTGATCTCGGTGCCTCTCAGCGCCACCATCGAACCCCATGCGCCGGCATGGACGGCGTCGATGG
Organism: Actinomycetota bacterium; assembly: GCA_010024485.1. GTDB lineage: Bacteria > Actinomycetota > Acidimicrobiia > Acidimicrobiales > Ilumatobacteraceae > Casp-actino5. The sequence goes on from RGGX01000005.1 coordinate 11,700, forward strand.
CCGCCACTCCGAACCGGGTGGACAGAACCCGGTCGAAGGCGGTCGGGGTACCACCTCGCTGGACGTGACCGAGCAGGACCGGTCGGGTCTCGAACCCGGTCCGACGGCCGATCTCGTCGGCGACGATGTGACCGATCCCTCCGAGCTGGGCGTGACCGAACTGGTCCACCTTCGGCTCCGCTGCCGTCTGGAGCGTGCCGTCGACGGGCATGGCGCCCTCGGCCACCACCACGATCGAGGCGTACCGCCCACGACGGTGACGACGGACGAGGCGTTCGCAGACCTGGTCGATGTCGAAGGGGTGCTCAGGGACCAACACGACCGTCGCCCCTCCGGCGATGCCGGCATGGGTGGCGATCCACCCGCTGTGGCGGCCCATCACCTCGACCACCAAGACGCGGTCATGGCTCTCGGCGGTCGTGTGCAACCGGTCGATGGCATCGGTGGCGATCTGCACCGCCGTGTTGAAACCGAAGGTGAGGTCGGTGCCGACGATGTCGTTGTCGATCGTCTTCGGCACACCGAGCACCGGGATCCCGTGCTCGCGGTGCAGGCTCTCGGCGACCGTGAGCGAGCCGTTGCCGCCGATCACGATGATGCCGTCGACTCCGAGGTCGTGGATGGCCGACCTGACTCGCTCCACGCCGTCGGGATGTTCGAGCGGACTGCCCCGACGCGTCCCGAGCACGGTGCCGCCGCGCGGCAGGCTCCCCCGCATGCTCTCGACGGTGAGCGGCATGGTTCGACGATCCATGACGCCGTCCCAAGCATCGAGGAAACCGACGATGTCGTCACCGAGGACGCGCTCACCCTTCCGGACGATCGCCCGGATGACAGCGTTCAACCCGGGACAGTCTCCGCCCCCTGTCAGGACTCCCACGCGCACCACTCGGATACTACGAGTCACCACTGCTAGAACGAACGCGTGGCATGGGATTCGAGCCGTGAGGTTCCCTGGCGTCGCCTCGTCCGCGAGTGGCTCCTCTACGTCGCGATCATGGCTGTCGTGCTCGTTGTCGTGGTCGACGGCGATGACCGGATCGGCGCGGTCGCCGGCCTCCTCGTCTCGGGCCCGCTCTATCTCGCCTTCGGCGCGGTACTCGCGAAGTTCGGCTACTCGCGCGAGCGACTGAAGCGCGCGAGCCGTCGCGAACCCGCGGCCGAGCCGGCCCCGACGACGCGTCCTCGACCGGCGCCGACGAGGCGCACCGGTGGCGGGCGCCCGCGCCGCTGACCGTCGCTCGACGAGCACACCGCATCCGACTCGGACGCGATGATGCGGCCGGCGATTACGATCGCACCATGGCCGGGACGTGCATCATCGCCATCGACGCCGGGACCACCGGGGTCCGTTCCAGGGCCGTCTTCACCGACGGTCGCCCGCCCGTCGCCTCCTATCGTGAGTTCACCCAGCACTTCCCGAACCCGGGCGAGGTCGAGCACGACGTCGACGAGATCTGGTCGGCGGTGGTCGCCACCCTGAACGAGGTCATCGCCGAGGTAGGTGTCGACGAGGTCGCCGGTATCGGCATCACGAATCAGCGTGAGACGGTCGTCGCCTGGGACCGTTCGACCGGCGAGCCCTTCGGTACCGCCATCGTCTGGCAGGACCGACGGACCGCACAACGCTGCGACGAACTGGCGGCCGCCGGTCATCTCGAACTCATCAGACAGCGCACCGGTCTCGTCCTCGACCCCTACTTCAGCGGCACGAAGTTCGAGTGGATGATCCGTGAGCGCTCACTGCCGACCGACGATCGTCTCGCCCTCGGCACGATCGACTCGTGGCTCATCCATCGCCTCACCTCCGGCGCTGAGCACCTCACCGACGTCACGAACGCTTCGCGAACGATGCTCTTCGACATCGGGTCGCTCTCCTGGGACGCGGAGCTCTGCGAGTTGCTCGGCGTGCCGATCGGGGCGCTCCCCGAGGTGCGCCCCTCGAGCGGTCGGCTGTGCGTGACCGCGGCCGAGGGCCTGCCGAGCGGCATCCCGGTCTCGGGGATCGCCGGAGACCAGCAGGCCGCCCTCTTCGGCCAGAACTGCCTCCGACCGGGACAGGCGAAGAACACCTACGGCACCGGGAGCTTCGTCCTGTTGAACGTCGGACCGTCCTGCCCGGATCCGACACCGGGGATGCTGACCACCGTCGCCTGGCAGCTGGCCGACGGATCGGTGACCTACGCCCTCGAGGGCGCGGTGTTCGTCACCGGGGCCGCCATCCAGTGGTTGCGTGACGGTCTCGGCATCATCTCCGAGGCGGCCGAGATCGGTCCGCTCGCGGCATCGGTCCCCGACTCCGGGGGCGTGTTCGTGGTGCCGGCCTTCGCCGGGCTCGGTTCGCCCTGGTGGGATCCCTACGCCCGCGGAACGATCTGCGGTCTGACGCGCGGGTCCTCGAGGGCGCATCTCGCTCGCGCCGTCGTCGAGTCGATGGCCTATCAGGTGCGCGACGTCGTCGATGCCATGGTCACCGCGAGCGGCGTCCCGATCACCGACCTCCGCGTCGACGGGGGCGCGGCGGTGATGGACCTGTTGCTGCAGTTCCAGGCGGACCAGCTCGGCGTGCGCGTGGTCCGTCCGGTCGACCGCGAGTCGACCGCCCTGGGAGCGGCGTATCTGGCCGGTCTCGCCGAGGGTGTGTGGCCCGATGAGGAGGCGCTCGCCGCGGCGTGGGCCGTCGAGGCGTCCTTCGACCCGGAGCCCGATCGCACCCTTGCCGACCTCGGTCACGGGGAGTGGCTCCGCGCCGTCGAGCGCTCTCGCGGCTGGGCCGCGGACTGAACGACCTCAGCCGAGCTTGGTCAGGCCGCGTTTCAGGTTCCGCATGGCCTGAGTGATGCGCTGCTCGTTCTCGATGAGCGCGAAACGCACGAACCCCTCACCGCCGGGACCGAAACCGACGCCGGGCGAGAGGGCGACATCGCACTCGCGCACCAGCATCGAGCAGAACTCGACCGAGTCCATCTCGCGATAGGGCTCAGGGATCGGAGCCCACACGAACATGGTGCCGCCGGGCTTCGGAACATCCCAGCCGATCTTGGAGAGACCGTCGATGAGGGTGTCACAGCGGCTCTCGTAGATCGAGCAGATCTCCTTCGGGTAGTCGGGCTCCTCGCGGAACACCACGGTGGCCGCGATCTGCACCGGCTGGAACATGCCGTAGTCGAGGTAGCTCTTCAACTTGACGAGGGCCTGGACCACCTCGGAGTTGCCGACCATGAAGGCCGAGCGCCATCCGGCCATCGAGAAGCTCTTGGTCATCGAGTACTGCTCGACCGCCACCTCCCGAGCCCCCTCGGCCTGGAGGATGCTCGGCGGTCGCACCCCGTTGAATCCGACGTCGGCATAGGCGAAGTCGTGCACCACGATCATCCCGCGCTCTCGGCAGAAGTCGACGACCCGCTGCATGAAGGCGAGATCGACCGAGGCACCCGTCGGGTTGTGAGGGAAAGAGATCACGAGCACGCGCGGCTTCGGCCAACCGACCTCGTAGGCGGTGTGGAGCGACTCGAAGAAGCCCTCCTCGAAGTCCTCGCGATCCTCGGGGTTGCTCAGCCCCCGGATCGGCACCTGGCGGAGGTCGGCGCCGGCGAAGAGCGGCCCGTACATGTGGATCGGGTACGACGGGGTCGGGACGATCGCGGCATCGCCGCGCTCGAGCAGCACCCACATGAGGTGGGAGAAGCCCTCCTTGGATCCGATGGTGTTGGTGATCTCGAGCTCGGGGTCGAGCTCGACACCCCAGTTCGCCGCGTAGTACTTCGCGACCTCCTCGCGGAGGCGCGGCAGGCCTCGGCTCAGCGAGTAGCGGTGGTTGCGCGGATTGCGCGCGGCCTCGGCGAGCTTCTCGACCGCGATGGGTGGCGAGGGGATGTCGGGGTTGCCGAAGCCGAGGTCGATCACGTCGGCACCGGCCTGACGCGCCTCGAGCTTCAGCCCGTTGATGATCGTGAAGACGTACGGGGGAAGGTTCGTGATGCGCCGGAACTCCACCCGGAGCACGCTACCGGCGGCTGCGCGGCTCAGGTCTCGTGCAACAGCGCCGCCCCGACGGCACCGGCCCGTTCGCTCAGCTCGGCGAACTTGACCCGGGGGTGGGGTCGGAGATCCGGTTGGTAGAGCAGTTCGCCGAACCAGCGCTGGATCGGATCGAGGTAGAGGTCGGCCCCTGCGGCCAGCCCGCCGCCGAGCACGAAGAGGTCCGGGTCGAGGACGTTCGTCAGGTTGACAAGCCCGAGGGCCACCCAGCGTCCGAAGGCGTCGATCACTCGGAGGGAATCGGTGTCGCCCTCACGGGCCGCGGCCTGCACGTGCTCGCCGCGAACCGACTCGGGGTCTCCGCCGGCGAGGTCGAGCACCCTCGAGACCCGTCGCCCCACGGCGTACTCGCGGGCGAGTCTCGCCAGGCCCGAGCCCGAGGCATACCGCTCCCAGCAGCCCTGCCGCCCGCAGGGACACGGAGGGCCGTCCGGGTCGACCACCATGTGCCCGTACTCGCCGGCGAAGCCGTGGGCCCCGCGCTGCAGCGCGCCCCCGGCGACGACACCTCCACCGATCCCAGTACCCAGCGTGACGAGCATCATGTCGTCACTGTCCCTCCCCGCACCGAGACGCCATTCGGCGAGGGTCCCGCAGGTCGCATCGTTGTCGACCCGCACCGGTTGCTCGACCCGGGCGCTGAGCAGGCCCGAGACGTCGAAGTCGGCGACCCCGTCGAGGTTGGGGGCGGCTCGGAGCACACCGGCGTAGGTGACGAGACCGGGGACACCGATCCCTACGGTCGACACCGGACCCACCCGATGCTCGGCATCAGCGACCATCCCGACGAGGGTGTCGATCAGCAGCGGCAGGCTGCCCGGTCCGCGCGGTGTCGGCTGGCGGGCCTCGTCGATGACCTCACCCGAGTCGTCGAGGATCACCCCGAGGCACTTCGTGCCACCGACGTCGACACCGAGCCGGAACCCGGTGCTCACGGGGCCGAACGCCCCGACTCTGGAGCTGACACCTCAGGCCTCGGCGAGGTCCTTCAACCCGCGGACCGCGTTGAGGATGCGGCGCTCGGCGCGGCGCTTCACGAAGCCCGGCAGCGGGACGACCAGCTCGATCGCGAGGTCGTAGGTCACCTTGGTGCGCGCGTCGTCGACCGATTCGAGGGTGTAGGCGCCGTCGATCGACCGCTGGATGTCACCGTCGACCATGGACCACTCGAGCCGGCCGGGGGCCGAGGAGTAGTCGTAGCGGAGGGTGTAGTGGGTGCTGCGACCGAGCGCCGAGGCCCGGAACTCGACCTCGACCGGCCGTCCCTCGTCGTCGCGGTCGCGGACCACGACCTCCTTCACATCGTGGGCCCATCCGGGATAACCCTCGATGTCGGTCGCGATCGACCAGACCCGGTCGATCGGGGCGTCGATGGTGATCGTCTCCGAGGCGCTGTCAGCCATGGCCCCATTCTGCCCGATCGTTCACTCCGGTTGGGTGACAGCACGTCGCCGCGGCTCGAACCTGCCGTGGTGGGCTGCCCAGAGCCCGTTCAGTCCGAGGCCGAGCATGGGAACCAGGAACCCGACGGCGAGGGAGGAGCCCGGGTTGCCATCCGAGCCGTTGGGTCGGGCGAGCGTGGTGGTGAGGGCGGTGATCACCTGCACGGAGAGCGCGACGTTCATCACTCGGGTCACCGGCGAAGGGGTGGCCGGACCGAGCAGGAGGAAGAGTTGCGTCACCGAGATCTCCTCGGTGCGTGAGCGTTGGACCGCGTTGAAGAACCCCCAGAGGAACGACGCGACCCCGACGGTGAACAACGCGAGCGCCGTCACCGCTCCCACCCACTGCGCGGGCGTCGAGAACGATGCGGCCGCGTACGAGGCGGTGATGACGAAGCAGGCGGTGAGGCCGAGGTGGACCCTGACGAGCCCGTCGGCCATGACGCTCCGTTCAGATGGATCGCTCATGACGCCCCCAGGGCCGACGACAGGCGGGCCGAGAGCAGGTCGTAGGTGAAGTGCTCGACCGCCCGTTGCCGTGATCGCGATCCCATATCACTCAGTCTCGCAGGGTCGTCGAGGAGCGCGTTGAGCGCAGCGGCGACATCGTTCACCGAGTCGGGCCGGTCGACGATGAGCCCGGAGACCCCATCCTCGACCGCCTCGGCCGCACCGCCGCTGCGGCCCGCGAGTTGGGGCACGCCACAGGCGGCGGCCTCGAGGAAGACGATGCCGAAGCCCTCCTGCTCGAGTCCGAGCCAGCGGGTGCGACAGAGCATGGAGGCCACATCGGCCATGCCGTAGACGCCCGGGAGGTCGGCGTCGTCGACCCGACCGAGGAGCCGAGCGGGCGAACCGGTCTCCGCGATCAGGCGGCGCAGACGCTGGTCGTCGCGACCCGAGCCGGCGATCAGGACCCGGAGCCGCGGGCGACTCGGTGAGAGGCGCGCCGCCGCGCGGATCAAAGTGTCGAAGCCCTTCCGCGGCACCAGGCGCGACACGGCCACGACCACCTCGTCCTCGGCCGAGAGGTCGAATCGACCTCTCATCGCGACCCGCTCCAGTGGGTCCAGCGGACGGAACCGAGCGGTGTCGACTCCGGGTGGGATCACGGTCACGGGCAGGTCGCATCGAGCGGCGCGCTCGGCCTCGGCGGCGGCGTACTCCCCCGCCGAGATGACCCGTCGCGCACCGCGGAGAACGCGGGCGAGGAGCGGACGGCTGAGCGGCAGCCGACCGGGGACGGTGACCTCGGCACCGTGGAGCACGACGTCGTAGGGCAGCCCGAGGTGGGGGCCGATCAGGCCGAGGGGCACCGCGGGGTCGAGGACGACGAGATCCGAACCGGTGCGCTCGACGAGTCGCCGCACCCGCGACACCATCAGCGGATGTGGGAGGAGCACCGGCTCGGGCACCCTGTCGACTCGGAACGGTTGATCGGCATCGAAGGCCCTGGCGTCACGGTGGGGGCTCGTCAGCACCGAGAACGACTCGGGTGGAAGACGCCGCCACCACTCCCAGAGCAGGGACTGGATCCCTCCCACCTTCGGCGGGAAGTCGTTGGTGACGAGCAGGTGCCTCACCGCTCGGCTCCTCCGACGGGCAGGGACCGCGAGCGTTCACGCAGTCGCTCGAGCGCCCACTCGGCATGTTCGGCGAGTACTTCGTCGTCACCCCCGGCGTATCGATCGAGCGCGGCGACCACGGCTTCATCCCCCGGTTCCGCGGTGTTTCCGAGAACGAGCAGCGAGTTGCGTCGAAGCCATCGCGGATCCCGGTCGGCGAGATACCAGCGTCCATGACGCTCGAGGAGCTCGGCATCGGAGGAGGCCAACAGTTCGACGGCGTCGACGTGGGAGGGGCCGGACGTCAGGACCGCCGGCGCCGACCGGGGACTGAGTCGCACCGTCGGAGGACAGGCCTCCTGGCAGTCGTCGCATCCGTAGAGCCGATCGCCGAGCGCCTCCCGGAACTCCGGGGGGAAGACACCGGGTCGCTGCATCAGCCAGGCCAGGCATCGACGGGCATCGATGACACCGGGAGCCACGATCGCCCCGGTGGGGCAGGCCGGTTCGCATCGCGAACAGGTCCCACAACCGTCGGGGACGGGCGCCGATACCTCGTAGTCGGCGGTGGTGACGATGCAGCCGAGGACGAACATGCTCCCGGCCCCCGCGATGAGCAGATTGGCGTTGCGGCCGAACCAGCCGAGACCGGCGAGATGGGCCACCTCTCGGTCGACGATCGAGTTGTCATCGGCGAAGGCAACCGCTCGGTGCCCGGCGGCGCGGATCGAGCGCGCCTCAGCCCGCAGCGCCGCCCTCAGGTCCTCGTAGTGATCGGCTCGGGCGTAGCGGGCCACCCTCGCCCACCCAGGCCGGATCGGCTCCTGCTCCACACCGGCGGAGTAGGGCATGGCGGCCACAACGATGGATCGGGCGCCCTCGACGGCACGGCTCGGGTCCGTGGACCGCTCGGGATCGCGGTAGGTGAACTCCATGGTGTCGGCGAGACCCTCGGCCCGTCGGGCGATGAGTTCGGAACGGGCGCGGCTCAGGACATCGGCCGGTGCGACACCGACAGCGGTCACACCGTGCGTGGCGAGTCGATCGCGGATCTCCTCGATGGTCGGGAGCGGGTCGGGGCGTCTCATCTCATCGGCCTCGCGACCGCTCACCGACCCCAGAGGAGCTCGGCGAAGACGCTGCTGTCGATGAGGTTGGCCCCGAGTTTGCGGGCGTCGTCGCGGATGGCGCGATCGTCGGTCACGACGATCACCGCCCGCGCCGTCGGGATCCGAGCCATCTCGTCGCGGATGACGTCGTCGGCGTCGATGCCCTCGGGCGAGTAGAGCACCCGGATGTGGCGGCGGGCCCGGGTGTGGGCTCCGGCGATGTCGGCGCCGTCGATCGCGACCACGATGTCCGCTCCGGTTCGGGCAGCGAGCTGCTCGCACCCCTGAAGCAGCCGATCGCGCTGTTCGGCGATCGGCAGATGGCCGAGACGTCCGATCGTCACGTTGTAGGAATCGATGATCACGGTGCCGCCCACCCCGAGAAGGAACTCGGCGGCCCGGTCTGGGAGACCGGCGCACGAGCCGGGGATCGGCACCGGGCGCCGTCGATCATCGGCTCCCCGCTCGGGCATGAGTGACCGAAGGCCGGCGAGGAGACTCTCGACCTGGTGCACCATCTCGGTGAGCCGTTCGGTGTCGTCGAGCAGCGACCTCCGTTCGTCGATCACCCGGTCGCGCACGACCTCGGCCTCGGCCCGGTCCGACTCGGCCTGCTCGGTGGCCGCCGCGGCCCGTTCGAGGCGGGCGCGCGTGGCGGCGTGGCGGTCGCGCTCGTTGCGCAGGGCGACCCGCTCGGCCCGGAGTTCCTCCAGATGGGTGTCACGTTCCCCCTCGGCGGCGCCGAGCGCCACCTCGATCTCGTCGATTCGTCTGCGGAGGGACTCGATCGTCGCCGCCTGCTCGGCGACCTCGCGGCTGGCCCGCGAGGCCTTCTCCTCGGCGGCGAGGCGTTTGCGGACCTCACGCCGCAGGCCCGGCGGATCGTCATCATCGGCTCCTGCACCACCATCGGCGGGATCCGCCTGCTGCCACCATTCGTCATCGCCGTCGAGCCAGGCCCGGCAGCGTGGGTCGAGGGTCTCGTCGACAACGAGTTCGGCGCATCGCCCACGCAGGGTCGCGAGGGCGGCGACGATCTCGGCGACATGACCGACGCCGACCCGACCCGAGCGACGCGCGCTGGCGACCACATCGACCACGGCCTCCGGACACCACTCGACGGGTTCGGCGCCGCGCGGCACCAGACGCTCGATGAGGATCTCGACCACGGGTCGCAGGTGACGCGGATCGTCAGCTCGCACCGTCCGTCGCGCCCCCGCTCGAGCCATGGGTCGATGGTACCGGCGGACCCGCCACTGCCATGGCTTGACACGAACAGATGTTCGTGTTCGACTGGGAGGGTGATCCGACAGCGCAGCCTCGATGATCTCGGGCTCGCGCTCTCCGATGTCACCTTCTGCGTCGTCGATCTCGAGACCACCGGCACCCGCGCCGACTCCGATGCGATCACCGAGATCGGCGCGGTGAAGGTGCGCGGCGGCGAGGTCCTTGGGACGTTCCAGACTCTCGTCAACCCGGGACGTCCGATCCCACCCCAGATCACGCTCATCACCGGTTTGACCGATGCCGTCGTCGCGTCGGCCCCGCGTATCGAGGCGGTCCTGCCGAGTTTCGCCTCCTTCGTCGAGGGCACCGTGGTGGTGGCGCACAACGCGCGGTTCGACATCGGGTTCCTCCGCGCCGCCTACGAGCGGGCCGGGCGCGAGGAGTTCCGACCACCTGTGCTCGACACCCTCGCGATCGCCCGCCGCCTCGTTCGCGACGAGGTGCCGAATTGTCGACTCGGGACGCTCGCCGAGCGATTCGGTTTCGCCAGCCAGCCCAGCCACCGGGCACTCGACGACGCGAGAGCGACCTGCGACCTGTTGCATCTCCTCATCGAACGGGCGGCTGCCTGGGGGGTCACCGGCATCGATGACCTGATGCAGCTCGGCACCATCGGGGGGCACCCACAGTCGTCGAAGCTCCGCATGACCACCGATCTTCCCCGCTCCCCTGGCGTGTACATCTTCCGCGACTCGCTCGGCGATGTCATCTATGTCGGCAAGGCCACCAACCTCCGCCAACGGGTCCGCAGCTACTTCGGTGGAGACGATCGGCGAACCGTCGGGCCGATGCTCAGGCAGTTGGCGTCCATCGATCATCTCCCGACGCCCGACCCACTGACCGCCGAGGTGCTCGAGCGCCGGCTGATCATCAGCGCCAGCCCCCGCTTCAACCGAGTGGGCCGACATCCTCGACGCCCGACGTGGATCCGGCTCGACACCACCCAGGAGTGGCCCCGACTCTCCGTGGTGCGCACCGTCGACCCCCGCTCCCCGCATCTCGGACCGGTGGGGTCCCATCGGCGGGCCGCGGCCGTCATCGAGGCGATCGAGTCGGTGGTGCCCATCCGACGCTGCTCGGTCCGCCTCCCCCGCGGGCACGTCGCCCGTCCCGACGCGGCCCCATGCACCGCGCATCAGCTCGGTGTGGCCCCGTGCCCATGCGCCGGCTTCGCCGACCGCGCCGCCTACGACGACGCCGTCGCCGTGATCACCGCGCTGTTCGACGGGGAGACCTCCGCTGTCATCGAGTCGGCGACGGCCCGGATGCGCGACCTCGCCCTCGCTCAGCGTTTCGAGGAGGCCGCCGCTGGGCGGGATCGTCTGACCGAGCTCCTCGGCGCCCTCGAACGGACGGCGCTGGTGAGGGCGGTCCTCGATGCCGGTTCGGTCACGGTGCTCGACGGCGATCTCGAGTTGCGCATCGAGGGTGGAGTGCTCCATCACCCGGTGCTCGACACCCACGAACCGGTCGACCCGGTGGGCGAGGCGCTGATGCTCGGGAGGCACCTCGAGCGCATCGCTGGCCGCGCCGAGGT
>RGGX01000041.1 GCA_010024485.1 Actinomycetota bacterium
GAACAGGACCTCGCCGCCTTCGTCGACGCCTTCCGCACGGCGCGCGCCGGCGACCAACCACCCGATGCGCAGATCCTCCTCAAGCAGGTGCCCGACCCGCACCGGTTCGGCATCGCCGAACTCGACGACTCCGGCGACGTCATCCGACTCGTCGAGAAGCCCGCCGACCCACCGTCCGACCTCGCCCTCGTCGGCGTGTACCTCTTCGACGCCGGTATCCACGAGGCCGTCGCCGCCATCGAACCCTCGCCCCGAGGTGAACTCGAGATCACCGACGCCATCCAATGGCTCGTCGACCAGGGGCGCCGGGTGCGCTGCGAACTCCTGACGGGCTGGTGGATCGACACCGGGAAACTCACCCCGCTCCTCGAGGCCAACCGGCTGCTACTCGAACGGATCGACACCACCATCGACGGCGAGGTCGACGAGGCCTCCGTCATCGACGGCCGCGTCCACATCGGCGCCGGGGCGACCGTCACCGGTTCCACCATCCGCGGCCCCGTCGCCATCGGGCCCGGCGCCGTCATCGAGAACGCCTTCATCGGCCCCTTCTCCGCCATCGGTGCCCGCTGCCGAGTCGTGTCCTCCGAGATCGAGCATTCCGTGCTCATGGACGACTCCTCGGTCGTCGATGTGCCGCGACTCGAGGACAGCCTCATCGGATCGCACGCCGAGGTGATGCGCTCGCGCCGCAAACCGCGGGCGCTGCGCCTCATGGTGGGCGACCACTGCCAGATCGATGCCGAATGACCCGGAGGAACGGGAGCCGACATGCCTGACGTACTGACCCTCGCCGACGCCGTCGGAACCGACATCGCCGGAGTGCACGTGGTGCGACCACAGATCCACGGCGACGAGCGCGGTCTCTTCATCGAGACCTACCGCCGCGAATGGATCCCGCAGGCCCGCGAGATGCTGCAGTCGAACCGGTCCAACAAGCAGGCCGGCGCCGTCGTCGGCCTCCACTACCACCTGCACCAGGCCGACTACTGGTACGTGCCGGCCGGCACCGCCCGCGTCGTCCTCCACGACCTCCGCGAGGGCGGACCGACCGACGGCAACACCGCCTGCTTCGACATCAGCGGCGAGAACCACTGGGGCGTGTACATCCCGCCCGGGGTCGCCCACGGCTTCGCCTCACTCACCGACGTCGTCATGACCTACCTCGTCGACGGCTACTACAACCCCGCCGACGAACTCGGCGTCGCCTGGGACGACCCGGCGCTCGGCGCCGACTGGGGGGTCACCGACCCGATCGTCTCCGAACGCGACCGCACCAACCCGCTGCGCGCCGACCTCCCCGAGGGTCGTCGCCCCTACTGGCCGATGCGCACCTGAGGACCACATGAAGTACTTCGTCACCGGCGGCGCCGGATTCATCGGATCGAACTACGTGCGCTGGCTCCTCGCCAACAGCGACCACGAGATCACCGTCTACGACAAGCTCACCTACGCCGGGAACCTCGACAACCTCCGCGACGTGCTCGACGACCCGCGCTGCACCTTCGTGCAGGGTGACATCTGCGACCGCGACACCGTCGAGGAGCACCTGCCCGGACACGAGATCGTCGTCCACTTCGCCGCCGAGAGCCACGTCGACCGCTCCATCGTCGACCCCTACGCGTTCGTGCACACCAACGTGTTCGGCACCAACGTGCTCTGCGACGTCGCCAACCGATCCGAGATCGACCGCTTCGTGCACATCTCCACCGACGAGACCTACGGCTCGATCGACGTCGGCTCGTTCACCGAGACCGACCGGCTCAACCCCCGCTCGCCCTACTCGGCGGCCAAGGCCGGCTCCGACCTCATCGCCCTCTCCTACGTGACCACCTACGGCATGCCGGTGGTCGTCACCCGGTGCTCCAACAACTACGGGCCCTATCAGTATCCCGAGAAGCTCATCCCGCTGTTCACCACCAACCTGCTCGACGGGCACAAGGTGCCCCTCTACGGCGACGGCGGCAACGTGCGCGACTGGATCCACGTGGAAGACCACAACCGCGCCGTCCAGGTCGTGCTCGAACGCGGCGAGATCGGCGAGATCTACAACATCGGCGCCCACAACGAGATCACCAACCGCGAGATCACCCACCGCCTCATCGAACTGTGCGGACGCGACGAGTCGTTCATCGAACCCGTCGCCGACCGCCTCGGCCACGACCGCCGCTACTCGGTCGACATCGACCGCATCACCGCCCTCGGCTGGAGCCTGACCCGCGACTTCGAGACCGGACTCGCCGAGACCGTCGAGTGGTACCGCGACCATCGCGACTGGTGGGAGCCGCTCAAGGCGAGGACCTGATGCGGATCCTCGTCACCGGTGCCGACGGCCAACTCGGCCGCGACGTCGCGCGCGTCTGCGCTGAAGCCGGCGACGAGGTCACCCCGGTCGGCCGCGACCGACTGGACATCACCGATCGCGCCGCCGTCCACGCCGCCGTCGCCGCTCTCCGACCCGACGCCGTCATCAACTGCGCCGCCCACACCGCCGTCGACGCCTGCGAATCCGAGGAGGAACGAGCCCACCTCATCAACGGCCTCGCCGTTCGCTGGCTCGCCGAGGCCGTCGACACCCACCGGAGCCACCTCGTGCAGATCAGCACCGACTACGTCTTCGACGGCACCCTCGACCGCCCGTACCACGAGTGGGACACCGTCAACCCGACCAGCGCCTACGGGCGATCCAAACTCGCCGGCGAGACCGAGGCCGCCGCCCTCGGCAGCCGAGCCGCCACCGTGCGCACCTCCTGGGTGTGCGGAGAGCACGGCAACAACATGGTCGCCACCGTCCTCCGGCTCATCGGCGAACGTGACCACCTCAGCTTCGTCAACGACCAGATCGGCAACCCCACCTTCACCGCCGACCTCGCCGTCGCCCTGCGCGAGGTCGCCCTCGAACGGCGGAGCGGCATCCACCACCTCACCAACACCGGACCGGTCTCCTGGTACGAGTTCGTGCGCGAGATCGTCTCCGCCGCCGGCCGCGACCCGTCGATGGTCAGTCCGATCACGACCGCCGACCTCGACCCGCCGCGCCCCGCGCCGCGCCCGGCCAACAGCGTGCTCGACAACGCCGTGTGGCGCCTCGCCGGCCACAAGCCGCTCCGGCACCACAGCGAACCACTCGCCGAACTCGTGGCGCGCCTCACCGGGTGAGACCGTGCGCGTCGCGTACACCCTGGAGCAGTGCTGGCACGACGTGCCGGGAGGCACCGCCGTCGCCACCCTCCGGGTCGCCACCGAACTCACCGCCCACCACGGCATCGAACTCGTCGGCGTCGCCGGACGTCATCGTCACCCCGCGGTCGCCGGTTTCGAACCGACCGTCCCGGTCAGCACCGTCCCCCTCGCCCGACCACTGCTGTACGACGCCTGGATCCGGCTCCGCTGGCCCCTCGTCGAATCGGCCACCGGTCCCGTCGACCTGTGTCACTCGACTGCCGGCATCCCGGCGCCGAGTCGAGCGCCCGCCATCGTCACCCTCCACGACGTCGCCTTCCTGCGGCGACCCGACCGACTGACCCGCCGGGGCGCCCGCGTCCTCACCCGAGCCGTCGACCGGGCCCGTTCCGCCCGCCTCATCACCTGCCCGAGCGCGACCGTCGCCCGCGAACTCGCCGAGCGCGGATTCGCCGAGGAGCGCATCCGCGTCATCCCCTGGGGGGTCGACCCGCATCACACCACCGCCGACGACATCGCCCGCGCGCGCGACACCCACCACCTCCCCGCCGACTACGTGCTCGCCGTCGGCACCCTCGAACCCCGCAAGAACCTGCGGCGCCTCATCGCCGCCATGGAACACATCGACCTGCCGCTCGTGGTCGCCGGCGCCGACGGCTGGGGAGGCATCGCCCGCGAGCTCGCCGACAGCAGCGACGTCCGGTTCCTCGGACACGTCGATCCCGCCGACTTGCCCGCGCTCTACAGCGCCGCGCAACTGCTCGCCTACCCCAGCGAGGACGAGGGCTTCGGCCTGCCCGTGCTCGAGGCGATGAGCGCCGGCACCCCGGTGGTCACCAGCCGCGGCACCGCCACCGAGGACGTCGCCGGGGGAGCAGCCGTACTCGTCGACCCCTACGACACCGACTCCATCACCGCCGGCATCCAGACCGCTCTCGCCGACCGCGAGCGGCTCATCGCCCTCGGACACGATCGCGCCACGCAGCACACCTGGGCCGCGACCGCCGCCGCCACCGCCACCGCCTACCGCGAGGCGCTCGGATGATCCACGCGGCGGTCAACCTGCTGTGGTGCGCCCACGGCCGAGTCGGCGGCTCCGAGGAGTACCTGGTTCGCCAACTCGACGGCCTCGCCGACGTCGCCCCGGAGATCTCCTGCGACCTCCACCTCGGGAAGCCGCTCGCCGAGGCCCACCCGTCCCTTCGCCGCCACCGGCTCCGCACCACCGGACTCGACGTGGACCGTCGAGCCATCCGAATCCCCGTCGAGCACACCGCCTTCGCGATCGGCACCCGTGGAGCCGACCTCGTGCACCACGGCGGAGGCACCGCGCCGCTGTGGGGCCGCGGACCCCGCGTCGTGACCGTCCACGACCTCCAGTACCTGCGCCTCCCGCAGTACTTCACCCGGGCACGGCTCACCTACCTGCGGGCGATGATGGGTCAGAGCGTGCGGCGGGCGACCGTCGTGACGACGCCCACCGCCCACGTGGCCACCACCGTCACCGAGGCCTTCGGCATCGACCCCGACCGCATCGTGGTCGTACCCCACGGCGTACCGGCCCCGCGCACCAGCGCCGACGAGATCGCCGCGACCCGCGAGCGATACCTCGGGGCTGACGACCGCGGCGGCCGGCTCGTGCTCCTGCCCGCCATCACCCACCCCCACAAGGGGCACCTCCGACTCATCTCCGCCTTCGCCCGCTGGTCGACCCCCGTCGACCGCCTGGTGCTCATCGGGGGAGTCGGTGCTGCCGAGCAGGACGTGATGAACGCCATCCGCACCAGCGATGTCGCTGAACGCATCGATCGTCCCGGCCGCGTCGACGACGACCAGCGAGACTCCCTGATCGCCGCTGCCGACGTACTCGTCCTGCCGAGTGAGGAGGAGGGCTTCGGCGCCCCGGTCATTGAGGCCATGGCCGCCGGCACCCCCGTCATCGTCTCCGACATCCCCGCGCTCGTCGAGGTCGGTGGGGGAGCGGCTGTGGTCGCGACCGACGGCATCGACACCCTCGTCGAGGCGCTCGAGACCGCCGTCGCCGATCGCGATCGGCTGATCGCCGCCGGCCTCGAACGCTCGCGGCACTTCACCACCGCGACCAGTGGCGCGGCACTCGCCGCGGCCTATCGGAAGGCGGTCGGCATGGAGGAGGAGACGCCATGAGGATCGTCGTGATCTGCCCCCACTTCGCTCCCGACACGGCCCCCACCGGCACCGTCATGACCCGCATCGTCGCCGAACTCGCCGACCGGGGACACGAACTCCACGTCGTCACCTCGCTGCCCTGGTACCGCGAGCACGCCGTCGAGGACGGCTGGACCGGTCGACTCGTCCGCCGTCAGACCACCGACTGGGGTTCGATCAGCAGGATCCATCCCTTCCCCGCGGCCGACAAGGCCAACCTGTTGCGACGGGCGATCGCCTTCATCGCCTTCAGCATCATCGCCGTCCCCGTCGCCCTCACCGCCGGAGGACGACCCCGACGCGTCGACGCGGTGCTCGCCATGTCCCCACCGCTCACCCTCGGAGGGGTCGGCGCCCTCGTCGCCCGTCTGCGATCAGGTCGCGCCGTGTTCAACATCCAGGACGTGTTCCCCGACGCCGCGGTGCGAACCGGTGCGATCACGAACCGTCGCGTGATCGCCGCCGCCGAACGCCTCGAACGGCTCACCTATCGACTCTCCGACACCGTGACCGTGTTGAGCGAGGACCTCCGCGACAACGTCAGCGCCAAGATGCCCGCCGAACGTCGCGATGACGTCGCCGTCATCGCCAACTTCGTCGACACCGACCTCATTACCCCCGGCCCGCGCGACAACGCCTACCGCCGCGAGCACGACCTCAGCGGCACCGTCGCCATGTACGCCGGTAACGTCGGCTTCTCGCAGTCGCTCGACACCGTCATCGAAGCGGCGCGGCAGCTCGACGACATCACCTTCGTCATCAACGGTGACGGAGCGGCCCGCGAACGACTCGAGCACCAGGCCGACGGCCTGCCCAACGTCAGGTTCGTCGGCTACCAGGCCCCCGACCGGCTCGCCGAGGTGCTCGCCGCCGCCGACATCCACCTCGTACCGCTCCGAGCCGGACTCGGCTCGGTGAGCGTGCCCTCCAAGACCTACACCGCCCTCGCCGCCGCGCGACCGGTGATCGCCGCCGTCGACCCCGGGACGGCCATCGACCGACTCGTCACCGACACCGCATGCGGTATCTGCGTCGCCCCCGATGACACCGAGGCCCTGGTCGGAGCCCTGCGCGAACTCGCGGGCGACCCCGAACGGCAGCGACGCCTCGGCGAATCGGGCCGCGCCTGGGCCGTCGATCACGCCTCTCCGGCCGCCGTCGGCGAGGCCTACGAGCGGGTGCTCTCGCGCCGACCGGTCAACCCACGGTCGTCCCGATAGCCTCCCCACGCGTGGCAGGCTCATCCTCGACCCGAAAAGCAGCCAAACTCGCGAACCGCTCCGGGGGGCGCAGCGTCCGCATGCAGAGCGGATCGATCTTCCCGATCGCGATCATGGCCGTCATCGTCCTCGGCGTCGCCTCGATCGTCTACTCCCGCCAGACCGTCCCATCGGCTGACGACTCCCCGCCCACCATCAACGACCACTGGCACATGGCCTACGGGTTCAACATCTGCGGAGAGTGGTACCAGCTCGAGGGTGACCTCGAGGACCGCAACGCGGCCGGCAACTTCGTCAACACCAAGTTCCTCCAGACCGGCATCCACTCGCACAACGACGGTGTCATCCACTGGCACCCCTACACCTCGCGGGCCGTCGGCAGCCGCGCCGATCTGGGCGTCTTCCTCGAGACCTACGAGGTGGAGCTCACCAACGACGCGCTCCGCTTCCCCGACAGCCAGTTCGACGGAGCCGACTACGTCGAGGGAGAGACGACCTGCAACGGCGAGGACGCCGAACTCTCCGTCGTGGTCTGGGAGAACTTCACCGACACCGACGACGGCGACCGCTACATCGCCGAGATGAACGACATCCGCGTCTCCAACGACCAGATGGTGTTCGCCATCGCCTTCGTTCCGCGCGGTGACTCCGTGTCGATGCCGCCGTGGGCCTCGCGCCTCCCCGAACTCGGGGCCATCGACTCCGGAGTGGTCATCCCCGACGAGGTCAGCGACGTGACCGTCGACGGCGACTCCGACGACTGATGCACGCCGTCGTCCTCGTCGGCGGCTTCGGCACCCGGCTGCGGCCCCTCACCAACGAGGTGCCCAAGCCCATGCTCCCCATCGGCAACGTCCCGATGATCGTCCGACTCGCCGAACGCCTCGGCGAGGGAGGGGTCACCGACATCGTGCTCGCCCTCGGGTTCCGCCCCGACGCCTTCCGGGAGGCCTTCCCCGGGGATCGAGTCGGCGACGTCCGGATGCACTACGCCGTCGAACCCGAACCCCTCGACACCGCCGGAGCCATCGCCTTCGCCGCCCGCGCCAGCGGGATCGACTCGACGTTCGTCGTCGCCAACGGCGACATCGTGACCGACCTCGACATCGCCGGACTCGTCGATGCGCACCACCGACTCGGTGTCGACGCCACCATCCACCTCACCCCGGTCGACGACCCCAGCGCCTACGGCGTCGTCGAGACCGACGCGGCGGGTCGCGTGAGCCGATTCATCGAGAAACCCTCACCCGGTGAGACCGACAGCGATCTCATCAACGGGGGCACCTACGTGCTCGAACCCGCCGTGCTCGACCTCATCGAACCCGATCGTCGGGTATCGGTCGAGCGTGAGACCTTCCCGACCCTCGTCGCCGACGGTCGGCTTGCCGGCCACCCCACCGACGACCGTTGGATCGACACCGGCCGGCCCGAGACCTACCTCGAGGCCAACCTCGACCTCGCCGACCGTGCCGACGCGATCCACCCCGAGGCCAGCATCGCCGCAACCGCGAGCATCGAGCACAGCATCATCGGCGCCGGCGCCCGCATCGACGGCGAGGTACACCGCAGCGTGGTGCTCCCCGGTGCCTCCATCGCGGCTGGAGCCACGGTGAGGTCGTCGCTGGTGTGGGGTCACGTCCCCGCCGACGCCACCCTCGACAGCTGCGTCATCGGCGAGGGCGCTGAGGTCCCCGCCGGAGACCATCGCGGTCTGCGCCTGCCGGAGCCCGGATGACCCCCCGGACGATCGCGGTCGTCGGTGGAGCGGGATTCGTCGGTTCCCACCTGGTCGACCGACTCCTGGTGGACGGCCACCGGGTACGGGTCGCCGACGACCTTTCGACCGGCAGCCTCGCCAACCTCGCCGACGCGCGCCACGTCGACGGCGACCTCACCTTCGACCACCTCGACATCTCCGCCCCGGAGGGCGGCGCCTGGCTCGCCCGCCACCGACCGGAGGTCATCGTCCACCTCGCCGCCGTGCCGCGGCGGGTGACACGCCCCACCGATTACGCCGAGGCCTGGGCCCGCACCCTCGCCGTCATCGACGGCGCCCGGCACCACGGGGCGCGGAAGGTGGTCGTCGCCCTTCCCGCCTCGACCATCAGCGGTCAGCCCCGCGCCAAAGACCTCCCGCTCAAGGAGGCCGACCCCCAGCCCCGCGGCGCGACCGGTGTGCTCGCTCGCACCGTCATCGACACCCTCGAACACGCCCGAGCCCGACACGCCGTCGAGTTCACCGCCCTCGCCCTCGGCTCGGTCTACGGTCCGCGCCAACGTCCCAGCGACGGCCTCGTGGCCGCGTTCATCGGCGCCCTCAGCGCCGGCCGCCCGCCGACGATCACCGGCGACGGCCGACAGTCGCGCGACCTCATCCACGTCGACGACGTCGCCGAGGCGCTCAACTCGGCGACCAGCCGCGGCGACGGACTCGTGATCAACGTCGGCACCGGCCACGCCACCCGAGTGTCCGACCTGTGGGAGATGATCGCCCCCGACGGTCCCGAACCGGTCAAGGTCCCGGCGCGGCCCGACGAACTGACCCGACTCGCGCTCTCGACCGCACGGGC
>RGGX01000042.1 GCA_010024485.1 Actinomycetota bacterium
TGGAGCGCATGCAGTGGTGGATTCGGCCCGGCCCGAGGCGGAGCTGGGAGATCTCGAAACCGCGGCCCTCGCCGAGCAACATGTTGGTGGCCGGCACGCGGACGTCCTCGAAGCGGAGATGCATGTGCCCGTGGGGGGCGTCGTCCTCGCCGAAGACGTGCATGGGTCCCATGATCCTGAGGCCCGGTGAGTCCATGGGGACGAGGATCTGCGACTGGCGGCGGTGTGGTGGACCGTCGGGATCGGTCTGGACCATGACGATGAGGATCTTGCACCGGGGGTCGCCGGCTCCTGAGGTCCAGTACTTCTCTCCGGTGATGACCCACTCGTCGCCGTCCTTGACAGCGCGACAGGAGATGTTCTTCGCGTCCGATGACGGGATGTCGGGCTCGGTCATCGCGTAGGCCGAGCGGATCTCACCGGCGAGGAGGGGCTTCAGCCACTGCTCCTTCTGCTCGGGGGTGCCGACGCGCTCGAGCACCTCCATGTTGCCGGTGTCCGGCGCGGAGCAGTTGAGGCACTCGCTCGCGATCGGGTTGCGGCCGAGTTCCATCGCGATGTAGGCGTAGTCGAGGTTGCTCAGCCCCTCGCCGGTCTCGGCGTCGGGAAGGAAGAAGTTCCAGAGTCCGGCCTGCTTGGCGCGATCCTTGATGCTGTCGAGCAGCTCGAGCTGACCCGGCCCGTACGACCAGCGCTCGTCGCGCTCGCTGCCCAACCGGAAGAACTCGTCGGTCTTCGGCTCGATCTCGGTCGCGATGAAGTCGAGGACTCGCTCGTAGAGGGGTCGGGCGGCCTCCGACATCCGGAGGTCGAACATGTCGGGGGTGGTCTCCATGCCTGCCATGTGATGACAGTACCGCCGACCCCTTTCAGCCCGACAGTCGGTGTCGACATCGGCTCAGTCCGAGTCGCCGCTCCCCGTCGAATCGGGCTCGGGCGCATCCGACTCCTCGTCGTGCTCGGGCGCCGGCCGACCATGCCGACGGCGGTCGGCGATGCGGAGGCGTCGTTCCTGTTCGGCCTCCACCGCCGCCTCCTCGGCGACGAGCCGCTCGAGACTGGCGAACCGAGCCGGATCGAGAGCGCCCGAGTCGATGGCCTCCCGAACGGCGCAGCCCGGTTCCCGGTCGTGCTTGCAGTCGCGGAACCGGCACCCGTCCATCAGATCGAAGACGTCGGAGAACGCCCGCTCGATCCCCCGACCCGACAACCACAGGCTCACCGCCCGGAAACCTGGGGTGTCGATCAACCACCCGTCGCCGGGCACGGGGAGCAGGCGGGTGGCCACCGTCGTGTGGCGTCCACGCTGATCCCCGTCGCGCACCGCTCCGGTCGCCATCACCTCATCGCCGAGCAGCGCGTTGACGATGGTGGACTTGCCGACCCCGGAGGCTCCCAGCAGGGCGAGGGTCGACCCGTCCGAGGCGCGGCGACCGATCTCGTCCACCCCCTCACCGGTGACGCCACTGACGACGAGGACCGGTACACCCGGCGCGACGGCGCTCAACTCGGCCACCACCGCATCGGGCTCCTCGGCCACGTCGATCTTGGTGAGCACCACCGCCGGTGCGGCACCGGAGTCGAAGGCCAGCACGAGCTCACGTTCCAGTCGGCGCTGGTTCGGGGGAGCCGTCAGAGCGTGCACCAGGAACACGACATCGATGTTCGCGGCGAGCACGTCGGGCACCGCCCGGTCCCCCTCGTGGGAGGCCCGGCGGGTGAAGGCCGACGACCGCTCGAGGACGTGCTCGATCCGCTCGCCGGCTGCGTCGACGACCACCCAGTCCCCGACCGCGACACCCGCGCCGATGTTCCGGACCCTGATCCCCTCGTCGTCGTCGCGGGACCGAAGCACCGTCGACCACCCCCGGTCGATGCGCGCCACGCGGCCCGGGGTGCCGTGCGCCGAGGGGTGTCCGATGAGTTCCCAGCACTCGGCGAGACGGTCGGTCCAGCCGAGTCGCGGATCGGGAGTCACGCCCGAACGGTACCGCCGTGACTCACAGGGTTCCGGCGGCCAGCCGGGAACGCACCTCCACGGCGCGCTCCCGGACCGCGCCGAGGTCATCGAGTCGGCCGAGGTTGGCGTACACACGGCCGAGGCGGTGGTTGCCGGCGAGGAGATCGCGGTGCCGATCGAGGAAGTCCCAGTAGAGGGTGGTGAACGGACAGGCGTCGGCTCCCACCCGGCGACGACGGTCGAAGGCGCACCCCGAGCAGAAGTCGGTCATCTTCGAGAGGTAGTTCCCCCCGGAGATGTAGGGCTTGGTGCTCATCGTCCCGCCATCGGCGTACATGCCCATGCCGATGACGTTCGGGACCATCACCCACTCGGCGCCGTCGACGAAGCTCTCCCACATCCAGTCGACCAGCGCCCTCGGCTGAACCCCGGCGAGGGTGGCCAGGTTGGCGATGACCATGAGCCTCGGGATGTGATGGGTCCACCCGTCCTCGGCGACCCAGCGGGCCACATGGGACACGCAGTTCATGTCGGTCGGCCCGCCCAGGAGCGCCGGGGGGACATCAAGGGTGTTGTCGAAGTGGTTCGACTCGATGTAGTCGGCGTCGTGCCACCAGTAGAGGCCGGCGATGTACTCACGCCAGCCGATGATCTGACGGATGACGCCCTCAGCGGAGTTCAGCGGGATGCCTCCGCGACGGTGGGCCTCGACGACGGCCTCGACCACCTCGGCCGGGTGCAACAGGCCGTTGTTGAGATACGGGCTGAGCATGGAGTGGTTCAGGTGCCGGTGGTGGCTGACGACGGCGTCCTCGTAGGGGCCGAATCCGGGGAGGGCTGCATCGATGAAGTGCTCGAGGCGCCGGAGGGCCCCCGCGCGATCGGTGGCCCAGATCCCGGTCCAGGGGCCTCCGGTGAGATCGAGTCCGTCGAGGAGGGACGAGACCTCCCGGTCGACCTCATCAGCCGGATCGAGCGGGGCCTCCGGCCAGTCGCCACCGTCGGCCGGTGGTGGCAGACGGTTCTCCTGATCGAGGTTCCATGTGCCCCCGACCGGTGAGCCGTCGGGCTCGATCAGGATGTCGAGACGACGGCGCTGCCATCGGTAGAAGTCCTCCATCAGGAGCGAACCGTCACGGCGACGGTGCTCATCGGCCCAGGCGCGGAACTCGTCACGGTGGCAGAGGAACTGGTCCGATGGGACGAGTCGCACGCCGAGCCGCTCGAGGAGCGCGACCCCGGATCGGTTGGCCGGCTCCATCGCGACCACCTCGGATGGCTGGTGGTCAGCGAGGTGGCCCTCGAGCCCAGCCCGCATCGACGCCGCGACCCGCCAGTCGACGGTGAAGCCGAGGGAGCGCAGACGCTCGGCGAAACGCATCATCGACGCGATGTAGAAGTGGGCCCGCTGACGACCCCACCGCCGCGATGCGAGCTTCGACCGGGACACCACCATGAGGACGGTGGTCATCGCCGGATCCCGGTCCGCGAGATGTCCGAGCCGCTCATCGAGCTGGTCGCCGAGTACCCAGACGGTGTCGGTCGCCACGACGCGGACACTACGACCGGGGCCATCATCGCTCCATCCGTGCCCGCGACCTCCACCACACCGTGTTGGTCTCGACCCGGCATCGGGGCACACTCACCGCTCCCATGGCCTCCACCGCATCCGGTCGTCCGCTGGTGATCGTCGAATCACCGGCCAAGGCGAAGACCATCTCCCGGTTCCTCGGGGATGAGTTCGATGTGCGCGCCTCGGTGGGCCACGTCGCCGATCTCCCCTCCAAGGGCCTTGCTGTCGATGTCGACAACGGGTTCAAGCCGACCTACGAGTTGACCGAGCGCGGCCGCCAGGTGGTCCGTGAACTGCGGGCCGCCCTCAAGGAGGCCAGCGAGCTCTATCTCGCCACCGATGAGGACCGCGAGGGGGAGGCGATCAGTTGGCACCTCCTCGAGTACCTGAAGCCCAAGGTCCCTGTGCGACGGATGGTGTTCCACGAGATCACCCGAGCCGCGATCGACCACGCCGTCGAGAACCCGCGCGGCATCGACTACGGGCTGGTCGACGCCGCTGAGACACGGCGCATCCTCGACCGCCTCTACGGGTACGAGGTCTCTCCGATCCTGTGGCGGAAGGTGAACCGCGGTCTCTCCGCGGGCCGCGTCCAGAGCCCCACCATCCGACTCATCGTCGAGCGGGAGCGCGAGCGGATGGCCTTCGTGTCTGCCTCCTACTGGGATCTCGAACTGCTCACCGCGACGAGCCCGGCCTTCACCGCCCGACTGATCGAGGTCGACGGTGACCGGGTGGCCACCGGCCGCGACTTCGACGCGTCGGGAGCCGCCGACGAGCGGGTGCGCGTCATCGACGAGACCGAGGCCCGGCGTCTCGCGGACGGACTCGCGGCGGCCACCGTGGACGTCCGCTCCGTCGAGGAGAAGCCCTATCGCTCCTCCCCGAAGGCCCCCTTCATGACCTCGACCCTGCAACAGGAGGCCGGTCGTCGACTCCGCCTGTCCTCCTCGCAGGTCATGCGCCTCGCCCAGGGCCTCTACGAGCAGGGCTTCATCACCTACATGAGGACCGACAACGTCGTTCTCTCCGACGAGGCCCTCGCGGCGACGCGCGCGGCCGTCACCGACGAGTACGGCGAGACGTATCTCTCCGACGGACCGAAGCAGTACTCGTCCAAGTCGAAGAACGCCCAGGAGGCCCACGAGGCGATCCGACCGACCACGCCGTTCCGCTCGCCGAAGTCGGTGTCCGGGGAACTCCGCGACCGCCAGCAGCTCGCCCTCTACACGCTGATCTGGCAGCGGACCCTCGCCTCGCAGATGGCCGACGCCCGCGGCGTCACCGTCAGCGTCCGGATCGGCGGCGCGACGACCGACGACGCGACCGACTGTCTCTTCGCGGCGAGCGGCACGACCATCACCTTCCCGGGTCATCGCGCCGTGCTCGACAGCACCCCGAACGACACCGACGAGCGGTCGGGGTCGGGCGACGACGTGCTCCTACCCGAGCTGTCGGTGGGCGACGCCGTGCCCGTCGCCGACCTCACCGCCGAGGGGCACAGCACCTCACCGCCGGCGCGGTTCACCGAGGCGAGCCTCGTCAAGCGCCTGGAGGAGCTCGGTATCGGCCGCCCGTCGACCTGGGCCTCGATCATCCAGACCGTGCAGGATCGCGGATACGTCTGGAAGAAGGGTCAGGCGCTCGTCCCGACCTGGACCGCCTTCGCGGTCGTCGGCCTGCTCGAGCAGCACTTCGACGACCTCGTCGACTACGAGCTCACCGCGAAGATCGAGGAGGACCTCGACGGGATCGCCGCGGGAAACCGGCAGAAGGACGAGTGGCTCCAGCGGTTCTACTTCGGCGACAACGACCTGCCCGGCCTCAAGACCCTCGTCGAGGAGAACCTCGACCAGATCGACGCGGCCCGCATCAACACCTTCCCGATCGGCGTCGACGACAACGGCGAGATCGTGGTCGCCAAGCCGGGCCGCTACGGCCCCTACGTCAAACGCGGTGAGGACACGGCATCGATCCCCGACACCCTCGCTCCCGACGAACTCACCCTCTCCGAGGCGCTCCGGTTGCTGTCACTGCCCAAGAGCGACGAGCCCATCGGTGAACTCGACGGCCTGCCGGTGTTCGCGAAGAACGGGCGCTACGGCCCGTACGTCCAGTGGGGCACCCCCGACTCGCCGCCACCCGGGATGGAGAAGCCCCGGATGACGAGCCTCTTCGCCACCATGAGCCTCGAGCACATCACCATGGAGGACGCCGAGCGACTCCTCACCCTGCCTCGCGTACTCGGCATCGACCCGAACGACGGTGAGGAGATCCGGGCCGACAACGGCCGGTACGGGCCGTACGTGGTGAAGGGCCGCGACTTCCGCTCGATCGACTCCGAGGACCAACTCCTCACGATCAGCCTGGACGAGGCCGTCCGGATCTTCGAGTTGCCCAAGGTCTTCAAGCGAGCCGGGCGATCCATGGCGGCGTCCGGTCCCCTCCGGGAGTTCGGGGAGGACCCGGTCTCCAACCGACATGTCGTGGCGCGCGACGGCCGCTACGGGGTGTACGTCACCGATGGGGAGACGAACGCGTCGATCGGCAAGGGCGACCGCATCGAGGACATGCTCCCCGAGCGGGCCTTCGAACTGCTGGCCATCCGCCGCGAGAAGGGGCCGACCAAGAAGTCGGCGAAGAAGGCCCCCGCGAAACGCACCGCCAAGAAGTCGACAGCGAAGAAATCCGCCGCCAAGAAGTCACCGGCCAAGAAGACGGCCGCGAAGAAGACCGCCGCGAAGAAGTCACCGGCCAAGAAGGCCGCGGCGAACACGACCACCTCCGGCGACGCCTGAGCCTCCGTCTACATTGGCCACGTGACGACGGCCCGCTACATCGCCTTCGAGGGATCGGAGGGCTGCGGGAAGAGCACCCACGCCACGCGACTGGCGGCATCCATCGACGCTGTGCTCACCCGCGAGACCGGCGGGACCCCGATCGGGGAACGACTGCGGTCGATCCTGCACGACGTCGAGGTGGACGACCTCGATGAGCGGGCCGAGACGCTCATCGTCGCGGCCGACCGCGCCCAGCATCTCGCCCAGGTCGTCCGGCCAGCGCTCGAGGCAGGTCGGCACGTGGTGAGCGACCGGTCGGTCTACTCCTCCCTCGCCTACCAGGGCGCCGGTCGACAACTCGGCATGGACGAGGTGCTCAGGGTGAACTCATGGGCCGTCGGGTCGACCATCCCCGATCTGGTGTTCCTGCTCGCCGTACCCGCCGAGGAGATGGAGATCCGTCTCCGCAAACGCGACCTCGACCGGTTCGAGCAAGAGGGAGCCGACTTCCACCACCGGGTGGCCGAGGCGTTCACGACCCTCGCCGAACGCGATCCCGACCGGTGGGTGGTCATCGACGGTCTCCTCCCCAAGGACGAGGTCCAGGCGTTGGTCCGTTCGACGGTCGCGGAGCGTCTCGGGCTGTGAGCCGGTCGGTCTGGGACGACGTCGTCGGCCAGGAACGCGCGATCGAGCAGCTGCACCGGGCGGCGGTCGACCCGGTCCACGCCTATCTGCTCGTCGGTCCGCACGGTTCGACGGTGGAGCGAGCCGCCCGGGCCTTCGCCTCGGTGCTGCTCACCGGATCCGATGATGCCGAGAGCCGCGACGCGCGGCTGGTCCTCGCCGGGGAGCACCCCGACTGTCGCGAGGTGGAGCGGGTCGGGGCCGCCATCGACCGAGACCAGGCCGAGTGGATCGTCGAACAGGCCTGGCTGAGCCCCGTCGAGGGATCGTCGAAGGTGATGTTGTTGCACGAGTTCCACCTGCTGTCGGAGATCGCGGCCGGCCGCATGCTGAAGACCGTGGAGGAACCACCGGAGTCGACCCGCTTCGTCATCGTGGCCGAGTCGGTGCCGACCTCGCTCGTCACGATCGCCTCGCGGTGCGTCCGAGTCGACTTCGCCACCATCCCCGACAGCGTGATCGCCACGAGACTCGTGACCGAGGGTGTCGACCCCGCGATCGCCGAGGTGGTGTCCGCCGGTGCATCCGGCGACCTCGAGCGGGCCCGGGTGCTCGCCAACGACCCCGAGGTCGCCGAACGACGCGCCGCCTTCGCCTCGGTGTTCGAGTCGCTCGACGGCTCCGGTCGGGCCGCGATCGAGTTCGTCGACCGGGTGGAACTGTTGATCGACCGGGCCGCCGAACCGTTGAAGGCCCGACATGCCGCCGAGGCCGCCGAACTCCAGGAGCGGATCGAGCGGGTCGGGGCCCGAGGCAGCGGCCGCAAACAACTCGAGGATCGACACAAGCGGGAACTCCGACGCTTCACGACCGACGAGCTCCGGACAGGTCTGGCGACGATGGCCGGGGCCTATCGGGACGCCGCCGTCACCGCCCGGATCGCGACCGCGGAGGCCTCTCGGGCCGTGTCCGCCATCCAGTCGACGATCAGCTCGCTCGGGCGGAACGCGAACTCCACCCTCGCCCTCCAGCGACTCGTCTGGTCGTTGCCCCTGCCCTGACCCCGTGCCGCGACGACCGACCGTCGGTAGCATCGTCGGCCGTCGCCCGGGTAGCTCAGTCGGTAGAGCAACGCACTCGTAATGCGTAGGTCGTGAGTTCGATTCTCATCCCGGGCTCCAGTACGGCACCGTCCGACGGGCCGTTCACCGAGGGGTAGTGTCGCCCCGTGATACCGGCCTCCACCCCCGAGCAGACGGGGCTCCACTACGGCGGGGCGCGCCAGGCGATCCTCGACGCCGTGGGAGCCCGCCTCGCCGTCGCAGGGCCACGAGCCGTGGTGCTCGCTGACATCTGCCACGAACTCGACGTGTCTCCGGCCCTCGTCAACTACCACTTCGGTGGTCGCGACCGGCTGCTGGCCGAGGCTGTCGTGCACGAGCACGCCAAACTCGTCGAGGAGATGAACGCGGCGACCTTCGCCGTGACATCCAGTGCCGAGGACCAGTTCCACGCTCGCTTCCGATTCCGATTCGACTGGACCGCCACCCATCCCGGTATCGACTCGATGCTCAACTACACCCACGTCCTCGATCCGGTGGGCGAGATCATCAACGAGGAGTTCGAGGCTCGGGCCGCCGAGATCACCATGTCCGACATGGGTGGCCTGTCAGCCACCATCGCCGCCCTGTTCCATGACCGGCCGATCGATCACGAGTTGACCGCCGAGGACCCGCTCTACCGACCGGAGTTCGCCGACCTGACGGCGTTCGTCGCACTGTCAGCACTGGGTGCGGCCACCTTCCTCACCGGCAATCACCCCGGATCGTCCTCGCTCTCGGTGACGTATCCAGCGATCCTCGCCACGCTCCGCGACGAGTTCACCTCGCGGCTCATCGCCCACCTGCGCTTCGAGTTCGCCTCCCTGCGCTGAACCCGGTCCCGGGCCGTCGCGAAGCGATGCATCGCTAACCTTGACGTCCATGGCAACGATCGACCGTTCCGCGCCGATCTATGTGGCCGGCCACCGCGGCCTCGTCGGATCGGCGATCGTGCGTCACCTCGAGGCGGAGGGTTTCGACAACATCCTCACCGCCACCCGCGACCAGGTCGATCTCCGCAACCAGGCCGAGGTGTCCCACTGGTTCAAAGAGAACCAGCCGCGCTACGTCATGCTGGTCGCCGGCACCGTCGGAGGCATCCTCGCCAAC
>RGGX01000043.1 GCA_010024485.1 Actinomycetota bacterium
CGCGACCATCGCCGACGCCCTCGCCGGCCGAGATGTCTGCGGTGCCGCCCCCACCGGATCCGGGAAGACCCTCGCCTTCGGTGTTCCGCTCGTCTCGATGACCGAGCGGGGCCGTCCCCATCATCCGAGGGCCCTCGTGCTCGCCCCCACTCGCGAACTCGCCGATCAGATCAGCGAGGAGCTGTCGACGCTCTCGCGTCGCACGCGTGTCGCCCCCGTCTACGGGGGTGTCGGCTATGGCGCGCAGGTGAAGGCGCTCAAGGCCGGGGTGGACATCCTCGTGGCCTGCCCCGGTCGCCTCGAGGATCTCATCGCCCAGGGCCGGGTACGTCTCTCCGAGGTCGAGCGCGTCGTGCTCGACGAGGCGGACCGGATGGCCGATATGGGTTTCATGCCGGCCGTTCGACGCATCCTCGATCTGACCACGTCGCGTCGTCAGACGGTGCTGTTCTCAGCGACGCTCGACGGTGATGTCGCTCGACTCATCGAGGAGTACCAGTCCGATCCCGTTCGTCACGAGGTCGCCATCGACACCACCGACGTCGTGCCGGCCCAGCACGTCTTCTGGACGGTGCCGCGCACCGAGCGGACCGCGTTGGTGGCTCGGACCCTCGAGACGGTCTGGCCAGCGATCGTGTTCTGCCGGACCCGTCACGGGGCCGATCGTCTCGCCCGACAGCTGTCGAACGCCGGCGTCTCCACCGTCGCCATCCACGGGGGCCGCAGCCAGCAGCAGCGGACTCGGGCCCTCGATGACTTCGTGTCCGGAAAGGTGCAGGCGATGATCGCCACCGATGTGGCCGCGCGCGGGATCCACGTCGACGATGTCGCCACCGTCGTCCATTTCGATGTCCCCGAGGACCACAAGGCCTACATCCACCGCTCGGGTCGAACCGCCCGAGCCGGCCGTGGCGGTCTCGTGATCTCCCTCATCGAGCCGAACGGCACCCGCGCCGCGCGCCGTATGCAGCGCGAGGTCGGCATCGAGGTGGAGATCACCGCCCCCGACCACGGGGCGATCGAGTCGCACGGCGACCCGTCACGGGTCATCCCGCGTCCCGTCGAGCGTGCCCGCGCGGAGCAGCAGGCGCCGTCGGGTCGCTCCGAGCGGTCCGGCCAGGGCAAGCCCAACCGGGGTGGCAAGCAGAACGGGAATGGCAGGCCCAACCGGAACGGCAAGCAGAACGGGTACGGCACGTCGGGCGGTCACAGCCGGTCGAGCGATGGCCGTCAGGAGGGCAACGACGGCTCGCGCCGCTCGAAGGCCCGCGCCTCGGGGCGCCCCGATCCCCGCGACCGGACCGGCGGCCCTCGGCGTGACGATCGTCGCCCGGCGGGTTCCAGAGGCCCGAAGGCCACCGGGGGACGCCCGTCATCGCATCGTGGGCAACGCCCCGAGCCGAGGGCCGGTGCTGGTCGGCCCGGTCAGCAACGACGCTCGCGCCCCGCGCGCTGACCCCGGACGCGACACACCCCCGGGCCCCTCATCGGTGACCCGGGGGTGCCCCTACCCCGCACGAGCGGGTCGGGCAGGCGGTCGCTGCGTCAGATCGCCTGAGCGCCTTCCTCGCCCGTGCGGATGCGCACCAGCCGGTCGACCGGGGTGACCCAGATCTTGCCGTCGCCGATCTTGCCGGTGGCGGCGGCCGTGGTGATCGCATCGACCACCTGATCGGCCTGACCGTCGTCGACGACGACCGACAGGCTGACCTTCGGCACGAAGTCGATCTGGTACTCGGCGCCACGGTAGGTCTCGGTGTGACCCCCTTGACGTCCGAAGCCGCGCACCTCGCTGACGGTGAGGCCGGTGATGCCGATGGCCTTGAGGCCGTCCTTCACCTCGTCGAGTTTGAACGGCTTGATGACTGCGGTGATGAGTTTCATGACTCTCCTTCGTTCTCTCTGTGTCGTCCGGATCAGGCGCCGGTGTTGGCGGTCTCGGTGGCGTAGCCCTGAAGCCCGTGCTCGAGGACATCGAGACCCTGGGTCTCCTCCTCGGCGCTGACGCGCAGGCCGATCGTGGCCTTGATGATGCCGAACAGGATCGCCGTGGTGGCGGCCACCCAGACAGCGATGATGACGACCATCACGAGCTGCATGGCGAGCTGATCGAACCCGCCGCCGTAGAACAGGCCGGCGTCCTCACGGCCGAGGAAGGCGTCGTCGTACTTGGCGAAGAGGCCGATGGACAGGGTGCCCCAGATGCCGACCACACCGTGGACCGAGATCGCTCCGACCGGGTCGTCAACGCGGACCGAGTCGAAGAAGAGCACCGAGAACACGACGAGCACGCCACCGACACCACCGATGATCACGGCGGGCAGCGGATCGACCGTGCCACAGGGAGCGGTGATCGCGACCAGACCGGCCAGGGCACCGTTGCCGATCATCGCGAGGTCGGGCTTGCCGGCCTTGAGCCAGATCGTCACCGTCGCCAACAGCGCGCCGGCCGCGGCGGCCAGCATGGTGTTCACACCGACCGACATGACGTACTGGTCGGCGGCGAGCTCGGAGCCGGGGTTGAAGCCGAACCAGCCGAGCCACAGGATGAACACGCCGAGGATGGCGAAGGGGATGTTGTGTCCGGGGATGGCTCGCGGCTTCCCGTCCGGGCCGTACTTGCCGAGACGTGGGCCGAGGAAGATCGCACCCATCAGGGCTGCGACACCGCCGGTCATGTGCACGATGGCCGAGCCGGCGAAGTCGGAGTAGACGGCGTCACCGATCGACATGTTCGCGATCAGGCCACCACCCCAGGTCCAGTGAACGACCACCGGATAGATGAAGGCGCACATCACCGCGGAGAACAGCAGGTAGGCGCTGAACTTCGTGCGCTCGGCCATGGCCCCCGAGGCGATGGTCACCGCGGTGGCGGCGAACACGGCCTGGAAGAAGAACGTCGTCGCCGGGCTGAGGCCGCCGTCGATGGCCGAGTAGTCGTCGTAGCCGGTCAGCAGGAAGTTCTCCGTGCCGATCCAGTCGCCACCTCCTCCGAAGGCGAAGGCGTAGCCGGTCGCGAAGAACGCCAGGATGCCGATCACGGCGTCCGCCATGTTCTTGGCGAAGATGTTGACGACGTTCTTCGCGCGGGTGAGGCCGGCCTCGACGAGCGCGAAGCCCGCCTGCATGAAGAACACCAGGATGCCGGCGATGAAGACCCACAGGTTGTCGAGGACCGCCTGCACCTCCTCGGGGGTGAGTTCCTGGGCGAAGCCGACGTTCGGTGTCAACGCGAGCAGGGCGAGCGTTCCACCGAGGCCGGAAGTGATTCGTAGTGCACGTTTGCGCACGATTCCTCCTCTGGTTGTTGATGGGTAGGGGGTGTCCGGGGCCACGCTGCCGGTGGACTGGGGGAGAAGGTAGGGGGCCCTCGTTTCGCGTCTGTCGCCCGAATGTTTCGTGTCTGTGACCAGTGCGTGAGGCCCCGGGACCAGGCGGGGTTCGGGTCTCAGTTCGCGTCGAGGAGCATCCAGCCGCGGCGCCGGACCGTCACGACCCGATCGGCGCCGAGGGCTCTGCGGACCGCGACCACCAGGGAGTCGCATCGGCGTTCGCTGAGATCGGCGACCCCCACGGCTCGGGCGAGCTCGGAGCGGCTGACGACGCGACCGGACCGTTGGGAGAGGGCGTCCAGCACGGCCCGCTCCTGCGTGCTGAGTGTCCCGCCAGGCGGGGGCCGATCAGCCGACGTGGCCCCGGGAGGTTCAGACTCGGGGAGTGTCTCGACAGGAGCGGGCCGCGACATGACCTGAGCCTCGCCGAACGGGATGACCGGCGTGTTGGCGCAGTGTGAACGGTGTGTTTCGCCGGGCAGTGCGACGTCGATGCGCCGTGGGGGCGTCGACGGGGGCAGACTCAAGCCATGGACCTCACGTATCCCACCGACGCCGAGGAGTTCCGGGCCGAGATCCGGGGATGGCTCGAGGAGAACCTCCCCTCCCGGTGGTTCGAACCCGGCTTCGAGATGACCGACGAGGAGCGCCGCGAGTTCAACGCCCAGTGGCCCGCCAAGCTGTTCTCGGGTGGGTGGATCTGCGCCACCTGGCCGACCGAGTACGGCGGCAAGGGTCTCAGCACCATGCAGGGGGTCGTCCTCGCCGAGGAGTTCGCTCGCGCACGCGCTCCCATGCGGGGCGACTTCTTCGGCGACACCCTGGTCGGCCCGACGCTGTTGCAGTGGGGAACCGAGGAGCAGAAGCGCGAGTTCCTCCCCGGCATCCTCAAGGGTGAGACTCGCTGGTGCCAGGGGTTCTCCGAGCCGAACTCGGGTTCTGACCTGGCGAGTCTCAAGACCACCGCGGTGCTCGATGGTGATGAATGGGTGATCAACGGCCAGAAGGTGTGGACCACCCAGGGTCACCATGCCGACTACTGCTTCCTGCTCACCCGCACCGATCAGGCGGCGCCAAAGCACGCCGGCATCTCCTATCTGCTCGTTCCGATGCGCCAGGACGGCGTCGAGGTGCGCGGCATCACCCAGCCGGACGGGACCGCCGAGTTCTGCGAGGTGTTCTTCACCGATGCCCGATGCCCGGCCGACAACGTGGTGGGTGGGGTCAACAACGGCTGGAAGGTGGCCAACTCGACCCTCGCCTTCGAACGCGGCCAGTCGGCCACCACCGGATACCGCCGCTTCGAGGAGGAGTACCGCCTGCTCGTCGAAGCGGCCCGCGCCAACGGCGCCATCGACGATCCGATGATCCGTCAGCGCCTCATGCAGTACTTCACCAAGATCCAGATCCTCCGCATCAACGGCCTGCGCAACCTGTCGTCGGCGTTGAGCGGTTCGAAGGACATGGGCACCATCGCCCTCGGCGCCACCAACAAGATGTTCTGGTCGGAGATGCACCAGCGCGCGATGGAACTCGCCCTCGACATCTTCGGGGCTGAGGCGATGCTGGTCGACAGCGGACCCGAGGGCGGTTCCTGGCCGGGCGCCATGCGTGAGCGTCGCCGTGAGGGTTACCCGGTGAGCGGCATGGTGTCGGCGTTCTTCTTCTCGCGTTCCGAGACGATCTGGGGTGGCACCAGTCAGATCCAGCGCAACATCGTCGGTGAGCGCGTCCTCGGGTTGCCGAAGGAACCCAAGCCCGGCTGACCCCCGTGAGCAACGAAGACGGCGCCGAGCGGGAGCGCCTCGTCACCGGGCCGTTCATCGCGGTGACGACCGCGCTGTTTCTGCAGTTCATGTTCGTCGGGATGGTCATCGTGATCATCCCGCGCTTCGTCGAACTGCACCTCAAAGCCGGTGAGTTGGGCATCGGGCTGACCCTGGTGGCGTTCGCTGGGGCGGCGGTCGCGTGTCGTCCGGCCATCGGCCCGCTCAGCGACCGTTTCGGTCGGCGCGCGCTCATGCGCACGGGGGCGCTCATGTGCGCCGCCTCGGCGTTGCTGGCAGGGCTGTCACCGAACCTCGGGGTGTTCCTCGCCCTGCGAGCCGTCATGGGGGTCGGCGAGGCGGTCGTGTTCGTCGCGGCGTCGAGCCTCATCGCCGATCTGTCACCAGAGGGTCGACGCGCCGAGGGGGCGAGTTATCTCTCGGTCGCGGTCTTCACCGGGGTCGGGATCGGCCCGATCGTCGGCGAGTGGTTCCTCGGCGACGATCACTACACCCGCACCTTCACCGCGGCAGCGGTGTTCGCGGTGATCGGTGCGATCTCGGTGTTCCGGGTGCCCGCGCGGGTGGATCGGGTCGCCGACGGCCCGGCGAGGGGGTTCACCCTGGTGCACCGCGCGGCGATCTGGCCGGGGGCGGTGCTCGCCTGCGCGATCGCCTCCTTCGCGGCCTTCGGGGCCTTCATCCCGGACCACGCCCGCTCGGTCGGCCTCGCCGGCGCGGGAGGTCTCTTCGCGGTCTACAGCGGGATCAGCCTCATCATCAGGATCTTCGGCGCGCGGATTCCCGAGATGATTGGGCTGCGCGCCTCGACGACGATCGCCCTCGTCAGCCTCGCGGTCGGGCTGACCTTGCTCGCAGCGGTGCCCTCGGCCTGGGCGCTGTGGGCCGCTGCCGGTGTGACCGGCGCGGGGATGGCGCTCAACTACCCGCCGCTGTGGGCCCGAGTGGTCGACAGCGTGGAGCCGCATGAGCGCACCGCGGCGGTCAGTTCGTTCACCATGTTCTTCGAGGTCGGCAACATCGTGGGCGGGCTCTCCCTCGGCATCGTCGCCGAGCTCGCCGGGAAACGGAGCGGTTTCGCGGGTGGGGTCGTGATGGCCCTCATCGGCCTCGTGATCGTCTGGACCCGACTTCCGGGCCGGAACCCGGTGCCCGCCGAGCCGCCGACGGTGCCGTCAGCCCCGATCCGCTGAGTGTCAGCGGCGCTTGGCCCGGGCCGCCTGCTCGCGCCGCGCCTTCGCCTCGGCCTGCTTGCGGGCTTTCGCCTCACGGCGGCGCTCACGCACGGCCTCGCGCTCGGCGTCGTCGCGGTCATCACCCGACGTCGGCGTCGGGATCACCGACTTCGACTCGGCCGGCGGGAGCGCGACGATGTCATCGTTCTTCAGCAGGTCACGGATAATCGCCGCGGCCGGTGCCTCACCGGCGACCGTCGAGGCCAACATGATGCGGTTCGCAGCGAGGCCGTGCCGCTCGATGAGGCCGGGCAGCACCTCGCGCAGATCCTCCGAGGATGGGTGGTCGGCACTGTCGCCGAGCTGCTCGATGCAGTCCGCGAGACATGCGTCGGTGAGGACCATCGCCGCGCCCTCCATCGTCCCATCGAGACGTCCGGTGGTGATCGCCGAGCGAACGGACTCGACGTCCACCTCGGTCTCGATCAGTTCGGCGAGTGCGTCGAGATGTTCCTCGTCGAGCGCGTCGATCATCGACTTCAGGTCGTCGTCGGAGGCGAGGGCGAAGGTGCGGTCGAGCAGACCGAGCGACTGGAGACGGTTCTTCACCTGATTCACGCGGCTCGACGTTACCTGCCGGCGCGCCGCGACTGACCGTCTACACTTGGGCGCACGCGCGTCTCGACGTGAGACGCCACGGGAGTCCCCCGGCGCGAGTCGGGTGACTGGATACGAGGTGGGGAATGGCGACGGTTTCGCTCGAGGGCGTCAACAAGGTCTACGACAACGGTTTCCAGGCCATCCACGACCTCTCTCTCGATATCAACGACGGCGAGTTCCTCGTCCTCGTCGGGCCCTCGGGCTGTGGCAAGTCGACGGCGCTGCGGATGATCGCCGGTCTCGAGGAGATCACCTCGGGTGAGATGCGTATCGGCGAGCGGGTCGTCAACGAGGTCGAGCCGAAGGACCGCGACATCGCGATGGTGTTCCAGAACTACGCGCTGTATCCGCACATGACCGTCTTCGACAACATCGGCTTCGCCCTCAAGCTCGCGAAGGTGCCCAAGGAGGAGATCGAGGAGCGGGTGCGCCGCGCCGCGGACATCCTCGAGTTGACCACTTACCTCGACCGCAAGCCCGGCCAGCTCTCCGGCGGCCAGCGTCAGCGCGTTGCCATGGGTCGCGCGATCGTTCGTCAGCCGGCCGCCTTCCTCATGGACGAGCCGCTCTCTAACCTCGACGCGAAACTGCGTGTCCAGATGCGCGCTGAGATCGCCTCGCTGCAGCGCAACCTCGGAGTCACCACCTTCTACGTCACCCACGACCAGGTCGAGGCGATGACCATGGGCGATCGGGTGGCCGTCATCAAGGACGGCGTGCTCCAGCAGGTGGACACCCCGCAGAACCTCTACGACCGTCCCGAGAACGTCTTCGTTGCGGCGTTCATCGGATCACCCTCGATGAACCTCTACGAGAGTCGAATCGGGGTGTCCGGTGACCGCATCACCGCGACCGTCGGCTCGCAGACCGTCACCCTGTCCGACTCGGTCTCGTCGAAGCGCCCAGCGCTTCGTGGCTACGACGGCCGTCAGGTGATCCTCGGCATCCGACCGGAGGACTTCGAGGACGTCGAGTTCGCCCCCGAGACGCCGGCCGACCAGCGGCTCAACGCGCCGGTCCGTCTCATCGAGGCCCTCGGCGCCGAGATCATGGTGCACTTCTCGCTCGACGCGACCACCGTCGACTCCGGTGACCCCGATGCGGTCGAGGAGCGCACCGGCGAGGATCAGGCGAACGCGGTCGGACGGTTCAACCCCCGTTCACGGGTGCGTGCCGGCGACTCGATCTCGATCGCCGTGGCGACGGAGAACATGCACTTCTTCGACGCCGATTCGCGCCTGTCGATCTGGTCCTGACCCGAGTCGCGCCGACGCGATCGGCGCTCCCGGATCAGCTACGGGTCCAGCGCGGCTTCAGGGGAGCGTGCTCGATACGGCCGAGCACGTGCTCTGCGAAGAGGTCGCACTCGGCCCGGTGCGTGTACCCCGAGAGGATGAAGGCCTCCACACCGACGTCGCGGTAGGCCTCGAGCTTGGCGAGCACCTGGTCGGGGTCGCCGACGATGGCGGCGCCGGCGCCGCTGCGGGCGCGACCGATCCCGGTCCACAGGTTCTCCTCGGCGAAACCGTCGTCGCTCGCTGATTCGCGGAGGGCCGCTTGGCGTTGCACGCCGACCGACGCCGAGTCGAGCGACCGGGCGCGGATCTCGGCGCCGATGCTGTCATCGAGTCGTGACACGAGACGCTCAGCGGCGGCCAGTGCCTCCGCCTCGGTCTCGCGGACGATGACGTGGGTGCGCAGGCCGGTGATCAGCGACCGGCCGTGGCGCTCGGCGCGGCTGTTCATCTCAGCGACGGTCTCACCGACCGATGCGACGGTGTCGGGCCAGGTGAGGAAGACGTCGGCCTCGCGCGCTGCGACCTCCTTCGCCGCTTCGGAAAACCCTCCGAAGTAGAACGGCGGGCAGCGGCCGTCGACGGTGCGGGCGCGAGGCGGGTCGAGGGTCAGGTTGACGAACTCGCCGTGGAAGTCGATGGGCTGGCC
>RGGX01000044.1 GCA_010024485.1 Actinomycetota bacterium
CATCGTGTAGAGGAAGAACTTGAGCGATGCGTACTGGCGGTCGTCGCCACCCCACACGCCGATCATGAAGTACATCGGCAGGAGCACGACCTCGAAGAAGACGAAGAACAGGATCAGGTCCTGGGCGATGAACGAGCCCGCCATGCCGACCTGGAGGCCCAGCATGAGCATGATGAACGACTTCGCGTTCCCGGCGTCGGGCATGTTGTCCCAGGTGTAGATCATCACCAGCAGGGTCACGACCATCGACAGGACGTAGAGCGGCAGGCTGATGCCATCGAGGCCGATCGTGTAGTTCGCCCGGATGACGGTGATCCACTCGCTGTCGACGAAGAACTGCAGCTTCTCGCTCTGGTCGAAGTCGAAGCGCAGCATCGTCCAGATGCCGACGACCAGCGTCGCCGCCGAGGTGACGATGCCGATCTGCTTGTGTGAGCGCTCGTCCGAGGCCGGGACGAACATCATCAACGCGACGCCGACGAGCGGGAGGAACGTCCCGACCGTCAGGAGCCAGTTGTCGTTCGTGAGTGTCTGCATGATCGAAGACCCTTCGGTTGCCTTAGATGTTGAGGAGGATGAGGAGGATCGCGCCGACGGTCGCCGCGCCGAACAGGAGGGCGCCGTACTGGTTGACGCGGCCGGACTGGATCGGTTGGAGGGCGTGTCCCGACTCGCTCGCGACCACGCCGGAGGCCTTCACCGCCCCGTCGACCACTCGCTGGTCGACGTTTCGGTACACCCAGTCGCCGGCGGTGCGGCCCGAGCGTCCGACGCCGTTCACGACCCCGTCGAGGATGTTCTGGTTGACCCAGTAGGCGGCACGCGAGATCGGATGCGCCACCGCGCGCACGATGACGCGCTCGTAGAGGTCGTCGAGGAAGTACTTGCGGACCAGCAGGGTGTGGATCCAGCGCGCCGGCGCGAACCTCGAGGTCAGACCGGCCAACGGGTTTCGTCGGCCGCCGAACACGCCGAGGGAGAGCCAGGTGCTGATCCCGATCCCGAGGGCGACCAGCAGGATCGAGGGGGCCGCCTTGCCCCAGGAGAACTTGGCGTGGTTCAACTTCGGCGCGTAGCAGACCGTGCCCGGCGCCGGGTCGGTGTAGCCACAGCCCTCGGAGTAGCCCTCCTCGGCTCGGGGCAGGGCCGCGAGGCCGAGCGCCTCGGAGTGGCCCTCGTCACCGGCATAGCTCTCCAACTCGACCGCGACTCCGCGGGGCTCGACCCAGTCGGTGAAGTAGTGCGTCCCGACCGCCGGAGCATTCAGGTAGCCGGATCCGATCGCCAGGACGGCGAGGATGACCAGCGGTGCGGTGATCCGCCAGGGCGACTCGTGGGGGCCGGCGTGCGCCCCGTGATGATCGTCGTGGCCGTGGTCGTCGGCATGGGCGTCGTGACCGTGGTCGTCGGCGTGGTCATCAGCGTGCGCGTCGCCGTGCTCATCGTGATGCTCCCCGGCCGCCGCCCCTCGGGCGGTGCCGAAGAACGTCAGGTAGGTGGCGCGGGTCATGTACGCGGCCGTCATCGCGGCCCCGATCAGGCCGACGTAATAGAAGAAGTTGTATCCGTTGTTGTGGGCGTTGTCGATGATCTCGTCCTTCGAGAAGAAGCCCGAGAAGAACGGGACACCGCACAGGGCCGCGGTGGAGACCATCCAGGTGCCGGCGGTGATCGGCATCTTCCGCCACAACCCACCCATGTCCTTCTTCATGTCGAAGGAGTGGTGAGAGCCCGAGTGACTGATCGACCCGGCCGCGAGGAACAGGCAGCACTTGAAGAAGGCGTGGGTGAAGATGTGGAAGACGGCCGGCAGCCAGGCGCCGACCCCGAGGCCGAGCATCATGTAGCCGAGCTGGGACACCGTCGAGTAGGCCAGCACCTTCTTGATGTCGTTCTGCACGAAGGCCAGCGCGGCGGCGATGACGATCGTGATCGCCCCGATGACGGCGATCAGGTTGACGTTGGTGCCGCCGATGTCGAAGCCGGTGTAGAAGACCGGATAGAGCCTCGCCACCAGGAACACACCGGCGACGACCATCGTCGACGAGTGCAGGAGCGAGGACACCGGGGTCGGGCCCGCCATGGCGTCGGGGAGCCAGGTGTGGAGGGGGAACTGACCCGACTTGCCGATGCAGGCGATGAACAGTGCCACAGCGCCCCAGAACAACACGCTGCTCGAGGCCTCCCCCGACATCGCCCAGCCGGAGATCGCCTGGATGGAGAAACCGTTCGAGCCGTTCTCGACCGCCCACTGGTTGGCCCCGAAGAAGATGACCGCCGTACCGACGAGCAGGCCCATGTCGCCGACCCGGACGGTGAAGAACGCCTTGAGCGCGGCCCGCGAGTTGGCCGCCTCCTCCCACCAGTGACCGATCAGCATGAACGAGCAGAGACCCATGATCTCCCAGCCGAGGATCAACTGGATCATGTTCTCGGCGAGGACCATCACCAACATGCCCGCCGAGAACAGGGTGAGAGCGGCGAAGAAGTGCGTGTAGCGGCGGTCGCCGGCGACGTACTCGGTGGAGAAGATCTGCACCAGCAACGAGATGAACGCGACCAACAGCAGCAGCATGACGGCGAGCCCGTCGATGTGCTGGCCGAGGCCGAACTCGAGCCCGCCGGACTGCCACCAGGTCCAAGATCGGATCACCGGCTCGACGTAGGCCTCGCCGCCCTTTCCGCCCTCGCTCGCGGCGGGGAACACACTGCGGGCGAAGCCGAAGACGCCGCCGAGGGCGTGCTCACCGGAGGACCCGTCGGCCGAGCCGACCCGCTGGATCCACTGGACGGTCGTGCCGATCGCGATGACGAGCGACAGGGCCATCGAGGCAATACCCACCTCGCTGCCCCCCTTGGGCAGTCGACGACCGAAGCCGATGATGACCGCGAAGCCGATCGCCGGGATCAACGGGATCAGGAAGGCGTTCTCGAGGAACCATCCCGAGGAGAGCGACGCAGCCAGCATCATCCGCGCATCTCCGAGAGCTCATCAAGGGCGATCGAGCGACGGTTGCGGTAGATCATCAGGACCATCGCGAGACCGACACCGACCTCCGCCGCGGCGACCGCGATGACGTAGAGGGCGAAGACGTGACCCTCGGCGGAGTCGTTCATGAGCGCGAAGGCGATGAGGTTGATGTTGACCGCGTTCAGGATCAACTCGATGGACATGAGGACCATCACGGCGTTACGCCGCGCGATCACGCCGAAGACGCCGATCGAGAACAGCACGGCGCCGAGCAGGAGGAAGTTCGCCGCGTACACCGATCTCAGTCCTTCCGGGCCAGAACGATGGCGCCGATGGCGGCCGCGAGCAGGACGAACGAGAGCGCGAGGAAGGGCACGAGACCCTCGCGCAGGAACACATCGCTGATGGCGGTGGTCGCCATCGGGGCAGCGGGCTCCTCGATGACCGAGGAGCCGAACTCGTCGATGACGGCCCAGACCATGACCGCCAGCAACAGCCCGGCCACCGGGATACCGACGCCCCAACCGCGGTTGTTGAGGTCGGTCTCGGCGCCGATCGTGGCGCGCGTCAGCATGATGCCGAACAGGAACAGCACCATGACGGCGCCGATGTAGACCATCACCTGGGAGACCGCGACGAACTCGGCGGCGGCGAGGATGTACTGGGCCGCAACTCCACCGAGCACGACCACGAGCCACAGCGCGGCGTGGACCACGTTTCGCGTGGACACCACCCGGAGCGCCCCGTAGACCATGAGCGCGGCGATGATGTAGAAGCCGACGTTCTGGGCGACGTTCACCTCGGCGGCGAGCAGGGCGCTCACTTCTTCTTCTCCGCTCCGGCCTCGAGGTCAGGGGCCTCCGGAACCGTCTCCATCCACTCCCCGAGCTTGGTCTTGTCATGGAGGAGGTCGGCGATGCGCGGCTCGGAGTACTCGTACTCCGGGCTCCAGAAGAGCGCGTCGAAGGGGCAGACCTCGACGCAGATGCCGCAGTACATGCACAGGGCGTAGTCGATGTCGAACCGGTCGAGGTGGTTCACCTGACGGGGCTTGCCACCGGCGCGGCGCGGCGGGGCCAGCTGCTTGTGGGCCTCGATGTAGATGCACCAGTCGGGGCAGGAGCGGGCGCAGAGCATGCACGCCGTGCAGTTGTCCTCGCGGAGGGCGATCACACCGCGGGCCCGAACCGGGGGGCTCTCCTTGGCGTGCGGGTACTGGACGGTGTTCGCCCCGTCCTTGACCGTGCGGACCAGGGTCCCCATGGTCACTCCGAGACCCTTGACGAGACCGGGAAGCTTCGGCATCAGACGACCACCTTCACGATCGCGGTCACCGCGATGTTGGCGAGGGACAGCGGGATGAGGGCCTTCCAGGCGAAACGCTGGAGTTGGTCCTCGCGGAAGCGCGGGTACGAGAAGCGGACCCACATGATGATGCCGGTGAGCACCATCATCTTGGTGAACATGATCAGCGGGCCGGCGATGTTCATCCAGTTGTCGACCTGATCGATCGACTCCCAGCCGAACCAGGAGAACGGGATACCCCAGCCGCCGAGGAAGAGCACCGAGGCGATGAGGGCGAAGACGCCGGCGGTCGCGAACTCGCCGATGAAGAACATCAGGAAGCGGAATCCGGAGTACTCGGTCATGTACCCCGACACCAGCTCGGACTCGGCGATCGGCATGTCGAAGGGCGCCTGCGTCAGTTCGGCCTGCACGGCGATCATGAAGATGAGGAAGCCGACGAACTGGGTGAGCACGAACGGGAAGCCGATCCCGGACCAACCGAAGATCTCCCCGGTGTTCTGGGCCATCACGATGTCCTGGAGGTTCATCGATCCGGCCTGGATGACCACGCCGACGACGGCGAGCACCATCGGTAGCTCATAGGCGATGAGCTGCCCCGCGGCGCGCAGTCCACCGAGCAGCGAGTACTTGTTCGCGCTCGACCAACCGGCGACGAGGATGCCGATCACCGAGACCG
Organism: Actinomycetota bacterium; assembly: GCA_010024485.1. Taxonomy (GTDB): domain Bacteria; phylum Actinomycetota; class Acidimicrobiia; order Acidimicrobiales; family Ilumatobacteraceae; genus Casp-actino5. The sequence continues at coordinate 4,956 of RGGX01000044.1, forward strand.
ACCCGATCGCGAGGGCGTAGAACACACCGGCCGAGAAGTTCGTGAACCAGGCGTCGGGGCCGAAGGGGATCACGACCACCAGCAGGAAGGTGGACACGAGAACGATGATCGGCGCGATCTTGTAGATGCGCGCATCGGCGTTCTCGGGGATGATGTCCTCCTTCTGCAGCCACTTGCCGACCTCGGCGAAGAGCTGCATCGAGCCGAAGGGGCCGGCCTCCATGGGGCCGAGACGGCTCTGCATGAACGACATCATCTTGAACAGGAACAGATAGACGATCGTGCCGGCGGGCAGCAGGACGGCCACGAGGCCACCGACCACGCGCAGGAGGGACTGTCCCCAGTAGGGGATCTCGACGGCGAACTGCTGGATCAACGGTCGATGTCCCCGAGGATGAAGTAGAGACTCGCGAGGATGGTGATGATGTCGGGGACGTAGACGCCCTTGAGCACCCACGGGGTGATCGAGATGTTGTTGAACGACGCCGAGCGGATCTTCACGCGGAACGGCCCGAGGTCACCCTTGGAGACCACGTAGTAGCCCATCTCGCCGAGCGGGTTCTCGGTCGAGACCCAGGCCTCGCCCTCGGGGACCTTGATGATCCGCGGCACCTTGGCCATGACAGGCCCGGCCGGGATGGTGTCGAGCAGTTGATCGACGATCTTGGTCGACTCGCGCACCTCCTGAAGGCGCACCCAGCAACGGGCCCACGAGTCACCATCGGGATGGGTCCACACCTTGAAGTCGACCTTGTCCCAGGCCATCGGCAGCGACTGGTCGCGACGGAGGTCCCAGTCGACGCCCGAGGCCCGGAGGTTCGCACCGGAGAGGCCGTACTGGCGCGCGACATCGGCGGGGATGACCCCGATGCCCCGGGTTCGGCTCTGGAAGATCTCATTGCCGAAGAGGAGGTCCTCGATCTCATCGCAGAAGCCCCGGAGCTTCTTCATGACCTGACGGGTCTCGTCGATCCAGCCCTGGGGAAGGTCGTCCTTCAGACCGCCGATCCGGTCGAAGTTCGGGTGGAAACGGCCCCGGTGGCGCCCTCGATCAGGTTGAGGACGTACTCGCGGTCACGGAAGGCGAGGAACACCGGGGTGATGGCGCCCATCTGTACGCCGAGGTCACCGAGGAAGAGGCCCACATTGGCGATCCGCGACAACTCGAACAGAATCGTCCGGATGTGCTGGGCGCGCGGCGGCGCCTCGATCTCCATCAGCTTCTCGGCGGCGAGGATGAACGGCACCTCGTTGGCGAAGCTGCCGAGCCAGTCGATCCGGTTGATGAGCGTGGTCACCTGCGGGAAGGTGCGCACCTCGGTGAGCTTCTCGTAGCCACGGTGCATGTACCCGGCCGAGGGCTCGGCCCACACGACCTGCTCACCGTCGAGACGAGCGATGATGCGGAGGGTCCCGTGGGTGGCGGGGTGCTGCGGACCGATGTTGAGGGTCATGCCCTCGGTCTCGAGCTCGACGTTGAGCCGGGCATCGGCGGCCTGGGCGGCGATATAGGAGAGCTGCTGGCGCTCGGAGAGCATGGTCATGGGTTCTCCGCCTCCTCGTCTTCATCTTCGGCGGGCATCGGTTCCACATCGACGATGCCGGGCCAGGGCTTCACCATTCGCGAGAGCAACGGGAAGTCCTTGCGGAGCGGATACCCCTCGAAGTCACCGGGGAGGTACATGTTGCGGAGATCGGGGTGTCCGGCGAATCCGATGCCGAACATCTCGTGGGTCTCGCGCTCGTGCCAGTTGGCACCGGCGTAGACCGGGATCCACGACTCGACGACCATCGAGTCGTCGACATCGGCCTTGACGGTGACCCCGACATGCCGACGAAGGTCGGACACCCGGGCGAGCATCTGGAAGCGGCTCGAGCCACCCGCGTACCCCTGGGTCATCTCGGCGGGGCCGTCGTCCTCGGCCTCGTCGGGCTCAGCGGAGGGGTCGTCCTCACCACGGCCGAACGGCGACGGGAGCCAGTCGATGGCGGAGAGGAAGCAGAAGTAGTCGAAACCCTGGTCGCGGAGGGCCTGGCCGGTTTGACGCCAGGCCTCTGCCGAGACTCGAACCCAGAGATCGTCGTTCGGGACGAGATGGACCTCGAGGAGGTCATCGCCGATCGCCGCGCGGAGCGACTCCACGATCGACTCCCGGAGGGTGTCGGAGGCCAGCGCGGTCGGTTCGGACTGGGTGTCGGTGGTGTCACTCAACGGGCCCACCCCCGACCACGATCGGCTCAGCCTCGGCGCGCTGCAGCGGGGTGAACTCCTCACCGCGCCACTTCGCGCCCATGTCCTCGTTCTTGATGCGCTGCTGGAGCAGGACCACTCCCTCGAGCAGGGCCTCGGGCCGCGGTGGGCACCCCGGCACGTAGACATCGACCGGGATGATCTGGTCGACACCCTTGGTCACCGAGTAGGAGTCCCAGTAGGGGCCTCCGCAGTTGGCGCACGAGCCCATCGAGATCACGTACTTGGGTTCGGGCATCTGCTCGTAGAGCCGCTTGATGGCCGGGGCCATCTTGTCGGTCACCGTTCCCGAGATCACCACGAGGTCGGCCTGGCGTGGGCTGGCCGGGAGTGGGATGACCCCGAGGCGCATGACGTCGTACCGGGGCGAACCGAAGGCGGCGCCCATCTCGATGGCGCAGCAGGCGAGGCCCCACTGGTAGACCCACATTGAGTAGGACCGGCCGAGGTTCAGGAGCTTCGTGAGCGGCGACGGCATGCGCCCGCGGTCGACTAGACCCATCGGAGGAGACCCCGCTTCCACGCGTAGACCAGTCCATCGAGCAGCAGCACGATGAACGCGAGCATCGTGATCAGACCGAAGGCGCCGTAGCGCTCGATCGAGGCAGCCCACGGGAAGATGAACACGGCCTCGACATCGAAGATGACGAAGAGCAGGGCGAACACGTAGTAGCGGACCTGGCTCTGCGACCAGCCCATGCCGACCGGATCGACGCCGGACTCATAGGCGATCAGCTTCTCGCGAGTGGGCCTCGACGGGCGCACAGCAGAGGCCAGACCGAGCAGGAGACCGGCAACGAGAATCGCCGCCAGGCCGAACCAGACGACGTTCAGGTAATCGCGCAGGAACAGCGACATCGTCCGCCGAGGCTACCAGCCGCTTCCGAGCGAGTCCCAAACCCTCGAAGGGGTATCAGATGGCGAATCCGCCGAGTTTCGTCTCGAGGTATTCCTCGATCCCGTCGTGGCTCCCCTCGCGGCCGATACCGGAGTCCTTCATGCCTCCGAAGGGGGCCGACGCAGCCGTCGGATTGACGTCGTTCACGCCGACGATGCCGAACCGGAGCCCCTCGAAGGCCCGGATCGCCGTGGACAGGTCGCGGGTGTAGACGTAGGCGGCGAGGCCGTAGTCGGTGTCGTTCGCCAACTCGACCACCTCGTCGACGTCGCCGTAGGTGATGACCGGCGCGACCGGTCCGAAGGTCTCCTCGCGGTAGATCGCCATGGAGTCATCGACCCCGGTCAGCAGGGTCGGCGCGAAGAAGTGGCCGGCGGCGAACTCGCCCTCGTCGAGCCGGTGGCCACCGACCACCGCGGCGGCACCCTTGGCCACAGCGTCGTCGACCTGGGCCTCGACCTTCGCGACGGCCGCCTCGTTCACAAGCGGGCCGACGCCGACACCGTCGGCGAACCCGTTGCCGGCCCGCACCGCCCCGACGCGCTCGGTCATCGTGGAGATGAAGGCATCAGCGTGGGTCTCGGCGACGTACATGCGGTTCGGGCTGATGCAGGCCTGTCCGGCGTTGAGGAACTTGAGCGCCGCGGCGCCCTTGGCGGCTCGCACCGGATCGGCATCGGGGAACACGATGAACGGGGCGTGGCCGCCGAGTTCGACCGAGACGCGCTTGAGGTTGCCCGCGGCGACCCCGGC
>RGGX01000045.1 GCA_010024485.1 Actinomycetota bacterium
GCCCGGCATGTCATCGACATCAGCGGACATCCCCATCCAGTTCATGGCCACACCGGACATGTTCGCCTCGGCCTCGCCGAGGTCGCGGAGCATCTGGATCATCCTGCCGATCTCGATCCCCTGGCCGAAGGTGATGCTCCTCGCGATCGTTCGGAGCCCCGGGTGGGTGCCCTCCGCCTCGAGGAAGATGAAGCTCATGGCGACCGCCTGCTCGTGATGGCCGCGCATGTCCTGCAGGAATCCGGTGTCGACCTCGTTGTGATCGACGACCACCGACTCCTGGCCGACCATGAAGCCGACCATCCCGAAGACGAGGCTGCAGGTGATGATCAGGGCGACCACGTTGACGGGTCGTCGCCACCAGCGGACCGTCGGGGGGTCGGCCACCGCGGGGGACGAGGCGACGTCATCGGGCCTTCCAATGCCAGCAGGGTCGTCCAGCGGGGTCATCCCCGGCTGGTCGGGTGCCTCCTGGAGGTCGATCAGCCGACTGAGGGGGATGTCGGGCTCACGGGACACACCGACATTGTGCCAGTCACCGCGCGGGCGCGCCCATCGCGGTGCTCCGTCCCCGTTCGGCGCGCACGGTCTCGAGCGCGACGGCGATGAGCGCCACCCAGACCAGCGCGAAACCGATGAGACGGAGGGCCGGCATGCTCTCGTCGTAGGCGATCCACCCGAGGAGGAGGTTGATCGTCGGGACGAGCCAGCCGATGGGCCCGAACAGGGTGAACGGGACGCGCTTGGCGGCATGGGCGAAGAGCAGGAGCGGAGCGGCGGTGATCAGCCCGGTGCCGAGGAGGAGCAACCACGGTCCGATCCCGGGTCCCGCCGAGTCGACGACCCCGCCGTCACGCCACAGGCTGATGGCGACCACCAGCGTGGCGAACGGCATGAGCAGGAGCACCTCGGAGCCCAGGCTGTCGACCGGGCCGAGGGGGACGCGACGCTTGGTGAGCCCGTACCAGGCCCAGCTCCCGCCGAGGAACACCGCCACCCACGGGATCGCCCCGTAGGAGATGGAGGTGACGACGATCGAGGCGACGGCCAGGGTGGCTGCCACCCGTTTCGTGGTGGTGAGGCGCTCGCCGAGGACGACCACACCGATCGCCATGGTGATGAGAGGAGCGAGGAAGTATCCGAGCGCCGTCTCGAGCACCCGGTCGCTCACCACGGCGAACACGTAGGTGGACCAGTTGACGGCGAGGAGCGCGCTGGCGAGAGCGAGACGCCGCCGGGTGGCCGCGTCCGAGAGCGCTCGCACCACGTTGCCCCAGGTGCCTCGGGCGACGAGGAGGACGACGAGGACGCCGGTGGCCGAGGCGACCCGCCAACCGACGAGGTCGGCGGGGGCGAAGTCGGACAGCAGTTTCCAGTAGGCGGTGAACCCTCCCCACATCGTGTAGGCGAGGACCGCTGAGCGGATCCCGACCATGAGTTCACCGGTCGGAGGAGGGTCCGGGACGGACGGTCCTGCGGTCACGGCGCTGAGGCTACGGCCGGACCGTCGCGCCGATCGGTATGGTCGTCGCGATGGGTATCCGATCGCTCGACCAGGTGCGACTGCCCGACGGTGACCTCGCGGCGCTGATCGCGGCCGATCCGGGCCGCGCTGAGCGTCTTGTCCTCGAGGTGGGCGATCTCAGGATCGACCTGTCGCGTCAGCCGGTGACCGACGACACCCTCGACGACCTCTGCGAGGTCGCCCTCGCATCCGGTGCCATCGACGTCCGCGACGCGCTGCTCGCCGGGGAACGACTCAACCGCACGGAGGATCGGGCTGTGGCCCATCCGGCGCTCCGAGCCCCACAGGGGGTGGTGATGCCCGTCGACGGTCGCGACGTGGTCCCCGAGGTGCACGATGTGCTCGACCGCATGGCGATCCTCCACGACGAGATCCTGGAGGGCGGCTCCATCACCGACGTCGTGAACATCGGTATCGGGGGGTCGGATCTCGGGCCGGCCATGGCGACCCGCGCTCTCGCTCCGTTCGCGCGTCCTGGGCTGACATCCCATTTCGTGTCCAATGTCGACGGTGCGGACATCTCCGGGGTCCTGTCGCGGTGTCGACCGGAGTCGACGCTGTTCGTGGTGGTCTCGAAGACCTTCACCACGGTCGAGACCCTCGCCAACGCCCACACCGCCCGCGCCTGGCTCGCTGACGCCCTCGGTGAGGAGGCGGTCGGCGACCACTTCGTCGCCGTGTCCACGGCACTCGACCGGGCGGCCGATTTCGGCATCCCCGCCGAACGGGTGCTCGGATTCTGGGACTGGGTCGGCGGCCGCTACTCGGTGTGGTCAGCGGTCGGTTTCTCGCTCATGCTCGCGGTCGGTCCTGACGCCTTCGGTGAGTTCCTCGCCGGCGGACGCCGCATCGACGAGCACATCTCGGCGGCTCCTCCACGTGAGAACGCCGCCCTGTTGATGGCCCTCATCGGCGTGATGCACCGGAACCTCCTCGACCGTCCGACGAAGGCGGTCCTGCCCTACGCGGCGCTGCTCGACCGGTTCCCCGCCTACCTCCAGCAACTCGACATGGAGTCGAACGGCAAGTCGGTGCGAGTCGACGGGACACCGGTGGACGCTCCGACCGGACCGATCGTGTGGGGCGAACCGGGGACCAACGGGCAGCATGCCTTCTTCCAGTTGTTGCATCAGGGGACCGACATCGTGCCGGTCGATGTGATCGGGTTCGCCCGCCCCGAGCATGACCTCCTCGAGCAGCACGACCTCCTGATGGCCAACCTGTTCGCGCAGGTGGAGGCCCTCGCGCTCGGTCGACCCGGGGCCGAGGAGCCGCATCGCCGCTTCGCCGGGGGGCGTCCGAGCACGCTCATCCTCGCCGAGCGCCTCACGCCCTCGGTCCTCGGTCAACTGGTCGCCCTCTACGAGTGGATCGTCGTCTTCCAGGGCGCCGTCTGGGGTGTCCCCTCCTTCGATCAGTGGGGAGTGGAGCTCGGCAAGGAACTCGCGGGTTCACTCGAGACGGCGATCGCCGACGCGTCGGCGTCGGTCGCCGATCCCGCGACCGCGGCCGGCATCGCCTGGTACCGCGCTCACCGGCGCTGAGGGTCGAGGGATCGCAGCACGAGCAGCGACCGCGAGGGGACCCGGAGGGTCGCCCCGGCTGAGAGGACCCGGTCGTTCTCCTCGTCGACGTCGGGTTCGGCGCTGTCGAGGGTGACGATCCAGCGGTTCCCCCAGCCCTCGGCCGGCAGTGTCCAGTCGATATCGGTGTCGCTGGCCGACAGCACGACGAGGAACGAGTCGTCGAAGACCGGTTCGCCGTAGCGATCGGGTGCGCGAAGGGTGCTGCCGTTCATGAAGACCGCCACCGACTGGGCGAACCCCTGCTCCCAGTCGCTCTCGCCCATCTCGTCACCGTCGGGTCGGAACCAGGCCATGTCGTCGACCCCCCGGATCCGTTGACCCTTGAACCAACGTCGACGGCGGAAGACCGGGTGCGCCTCGCGGAGGGCGATGAGTCGTCGGCACCACTCGAGGAAGGTCCGGTCGATATCGGACCAGTCGAACCAGGAGGTCTCGTTGTCCTGGCAGTAGGTGTTGTTGTTGCCGCCCTGGGTTCGACCGATCTCGTCCCCACCGAGGATCATCGGCACGCCCTGCGAGAGCAGCAGCGTCGCCATCATGTTCCGCCGTTGGCGGTCGCGGAGCGCCGTGATCGCGGCGTCGTCGGTGGGTCCCTCGTGTCCGTGGTTCCAGGAGCGGTTGTGGTTCTCGCCGTCGCGCGACTCCTCGCCGTTGGCCTCGTTGTGTTTGCGATCGTGGGAGACCAGGTCGACCAGGGTGAACCCGTCGTGGCAGGTGATGAAGTTGATCGAGGCCGAGGGGCGGCGGGTGTCGGCCATGTAGAGGTCGGATGATCCGGTGAACCTCTGCCCGAAGTCGGCGAGTCGGGCGTGCTCGCCCCGCCAGAAGTCCCGCATGGTGTCGCGGTAGTCAGCGTTCCACTCCGACCACTTCGGTGGGAACCCGCCGACCTGGTAGCCGCCCTCGCCGACGTCCCAGGGTTCGGCGATCAGCTTCACCTGGGAGAGCACCGGGTCCTGGTGGACGATGTCGAGGAAGGTGGAGAGGCGGTCCACCTCGTAGAGCTCGCGCGCCAGCGCGGAGGCGAGGTCGAAGCGGAATCCGTCGACGTGCATCTCGGTCACCCAGTGGCGGAGGCTGTCCATGATGAGTTGCAGGACGTGGGGGTGGCGCATGTTGAGCGTGTTCCCGCAGCCGGTGAAGTCGAGGTAGTGCCGGGGGTCGTCGTCGACGAGCCGGTAGTAGGCCTCGTTGTCGAGCCCGCGGAACGAGAACGTCGGTCCGAGGTGGTTGCCCTCGGCGGTGTGGTTGTAGACGACGTCGAGGATCACCTCGATCCCGGCTGAGTGCAGGGCTGCGACCATCGATCGGAAGGCGTCGCCGGGTGCCTCCCCCTCGGCGGCGTAGGCGGCGTGTGGGCTGAGGTAGGCGAGGGTGTTGTAGCCCCAGTAGTTGCGCAACCCCCGCTCCGTGAGGTGATGGTCGTGCACGAACTGGTGCACGGGCATCAACTCCACCGCGGTGATGCCGAGTGCCACGAGGTGCTCGATGACCGCGGGATGGGCGATACCGCCGTAGGTGCCGCGCAGGTGCTCGGGCACCGCCGGGTGACGCAGGGTCATGCCTCGGACGTGGGTCTCGTAGATGACGCTGCGGTGCATGGGCACGCGTGGCGGCCGGTCGTCACCCCAGTCGAACGTGTCGCTGGTGACGACACCGAGGGGTACGTGGGCGGCGCTGTCGTGCGTGTCGGGACGGTCGGGGTCGTCGAGGTCGTGGCCGAAACAGGCGGGGTTCCAGTCGACGGTCCCTTCGACGGAGCGGGCGTAGGGGTCGAGGAGGAGTTTCGACGCGTTGCACCGTTTCCCAGAGCTGGGATCCCACGGTCCGTGCACCCGGTATCCGTAGCGCTGCCCGGGTCCGACCCCGGGGAGGTAGGCGTGCCAGATGTGTCCGTCGACCTCGGTGAGCGCGATCCGGGTCTCCTCCCGTTCGGGGCCGTCGAAGAGGCAGAGCTCGACACCGTCGGCGACACCGGAGAAGATCGCGAAGTTGGTGCCGGTCCCGTCGTGGCGGGCTCCGAGCGGATGCGGTTCCCCGGTCCAGACGCGGCGCACCCCGTGGACCGGAGTGGTCGGGTCCGGGGAGGTCGGCATCGGACAAGTCTGGCCTCCGCCCCCGATCTCGGAGGACATCGCGCTGACGCTTGCTCTTCGGTCGCCCTGACGATGTCAGTGCGGCGGTCCCATGGGCCACAATGGTCGGGTCGATCAGCGGGTGTCGCGGTCGGGACACGGAGGAACACATGGGAATCGAGCGGGTCGGAGTCATCGGTTGCGGGCTCATGGGGTCGGGTATCGCCGAGGTGTGCGCGCGCGCCGGCCTCGACGTCATGGTCCGCGAGGTCGATGCCGCAGCGGCCGAGGCCGGTCGTCAGCGCCTCGTCACCTCGCTCGACCGTGGTGTCACCGCCGGCAAGCTCACTGAGCCGGAGCGCGACGAGGCGCTCGCGCGCCTCTCGTTCACCACCGCGATCGACGACCTGGCGGACCGTCAGATGGTGGTCGAGGCCGTCGTCGAGGACGAGGCCATGAAGGTCGACATCTTCCGCGAGCTCGACCGGGTGCTGGTCGACGACTCAGCGATCTTGGCGAGCAACACCTCGTCGATCCCGATCATGAAGCTCGGCACCGTCACCGCGCGTCCCGAGCAGGTCATCGGCGTGCACTTCTTCAACCCGGTCCCGGTCCTTCGGCTCGTCGAGATCGTCACCAGCCTCATGACCGGCCCGGAGACCACCGCGAGGGCCGAGGCCTTCGCGACGGAGTCGCTCGACAAGCGGGTGATCCGCTCGCAGGATCGAGCCGGTTTCGTGGTCAACGCCCTGCTCATCCCGTATCTGCTCTCGGCGATCCGCATGATGGAGTCCGGGTTCGCCTCCCGCGACGACATCGACGTCGGCATGGTCGAGGGTTGCAGCCACCCGATGGGCCCGCTCCGGCTCACCGACCTGATCGGTCTCGACACGACCCTCGCGGTCGCTGAGAGTCTCTACGAGGAGTTCAAGGAGCCCCTGTACGCCCCTCCGCCGCTGCTGTCGCGCATGGTCGACGCCGGTCTGCTCGGCCGCAAGGCTGGCCGAGGGTTCTACGAGTACCGACGCTGATGGCCGATCGCGTCGAACGCCTCACCAATCTGTTGGCGTTGCTACTCGAGACGCGCGAGCCGCTCACCCTCGACGTCATCGCCGCCGAACTGGGTGGCCAGTATCCCGACGGTCACGACGCCCGGCGGGCCTCCTTCGAACGCGACAAGGCGGCGTTGCGCGACATCGGCATCGAGATCTCGTCGGAGACCTTGACCGGTGATCGCGCCGGACAGATGGGTTACTGGGTGGTCCGCAACGAGATGGAGATCCCTGATCTCGGTCTCGACGAGGAGGAGCTCCGCGCCCTGCAGCTGGCGCTCGCGGCGACGCGCCCGGGTTCTGAAACCGGTCGTGAGGCGATGTGGAAGCTCGGTGGTGGGTCGGCCGACGGGCAGGTCTTCGTCGCCATGAGCGTCCCGACGGCCGAGGTGTTGCCCGTCCTCCGTGGCGCGCTGGGTGACCGTCGAGCGGTGTCGTTCTCCTACGCGGGGGTCGACCGGGTGGTGGAGCCATGGGGGATCCTGCTCCGAGACGGGTTCTGGTACCTGGTCGGCCACGATCGGTCCCGCGGTGATCGCCGTACCTTCCGGGTGGACCGGATCGGCGAGGGGCGGGTGACGGTGCTCGACGACGCGGTCGTCGTCCCCTCCGACTTCGACATCCGTTCGGCCCTTCCGGCCGATCCGATGATGCTCGGCGCCGACCAGCACAGCGTCCGGTCGGCGCGGGTGTCGATCGGACGTCAGCGCGCCTTCTCAGCGGTCCGAGAGCTGGGGCACGACCGGGTGCTCGCGCGGAACGAGGACGGTTCTGTTGAGGTGGCGGTTCCCTTCGCCAACCTCGACGCCCTGGTGTCCTGGGTGCTCGGATTTCTCGAGCACGCGGTGGTGCTCGAACCCGATGATGTGCGCGACGAGGTCGTGCGACGGCTGCGGGCGGTGGCCTCGTGAGCGGTGGGCGAGCGGCGCGTTCGGCCGAGAACCGGCTGCGTCGGCTCCTCGTCGTGCTGCCCTGGCTGATGGAGCGTGGGGCGGCCTCGGTCGCTGAGACCGCGCAGAGGTTCGACATCTCCGAATCCGATCTCGTCCGCGATCTCGAACTCGCCTCGATGTGTGGGCTTCCCCCCTATGTCGACGAGTTGATCGACCTCTTCATCGACGACGACGGCACGATCGTGGTCGGGGTGCCCCGGCTGTTCCTGCGGCCGCTCCGGCTGACCGAGGAGGAGGCCTTCGAGCTCCTCGCCGCCGGCCGGGCCGCGATGCAGCTCCCGGGGGCGGACCCTGACGGCGCGCTGAATCGCGGGCTGCGGAAGCTGGCGGTCGGTTTGGGTGAGGACGACACCGGGGTGCTGGTGGTCAGCCCGAATCCCTCCGAGGTGACCCGACTCGCCGAGGCTGCCCGGGAGGGCCTCGAGGTCGCGGTGGTGTACCGCTCGCGCACCCGTGATGAGGCGACCGAGCGGGTGCTCTCGCCGTTCCTGACCTTCCAGGACCACGGCAACTGGTATGTCACGGCCCACGACTCGCTGAGTGATGAGGTGCGGGCGTTCCGGGTCGACCGCATCGAGTCGATGGAGGTCGGCGGGGCCTCTGGGCATGTTCCGCCCGAGGGCATCGACGTCCCGAACACCTGGTTCGCCGATGCCGACATCGCTCGCGTTGACCTCCGACTGGGGCCTGCGGGCCGCTGGGTGGTGGAGCGCTACCCGGTCGATGAGGTCTCCGAACCCGATGGCGATGGCTGGATCTCCGCTCGGCTGGCGGTGACCGGTGAGGCCTGGCTGGCGCGTCTACTGCTTCGTCTGGGTGACCAGGTGGAGGTGGTCGGGCCCGAGTCGATGCGTTCGGTGGGACGTGAGGCGGCGCGCCGGTTGCTCGCCGTCTACGGCGAGACCTGAAGCGTCTCCTCGGGTAGCGCACCGAGGCCCCCGGCCTCGGTGATGAGCGCTGGGAGCACCATCGCTGTGGCGCGGGCGTCGGCGAGCGCGTCGTGGGCATTGGACAGAACGACGCCGTATCGCTCGCAGAGGTCGGCGAGCCGGTGTTGGCGCTGGCGTGACGGATCGAGGCTGCGCGAGATGTTCAGGGTGCAGGCCCGCGCGGGGTCGGGTGCGGCCAGTCGGAGGAGTTGATGGGCCTGTTCGATGAAGCCCCAGTCGAACGCGAGGTTGTGCGCGACGGCCACGCGGCCGCGGAGCCGTCGGTCGAGTTCGGCGAGGGCTCGGGTGAGGGACGCGCCCCGAACGAGTCGCCGACGTCCGATGCCGTGGATCTCACGGGCCCCGATCGGACGCCAGGGGCGCGACGGTCGCACGAGGGTGGACCATTCGTCGTCGAGGGAGCCGGTCACGACACCGTCCGAGTCGGTGAGGTCGATCGAGACCGCCGCAATCTGGATGATGTGATCGGACCGAGCGTCGAGACCGGTCGTCTCGAGGTCGATGACGGTGCATCGGCGGCGCCCGGGGGAGTTGGTCATTGCGGACAACCTAGGCGCGGGGAGTCGCCGTCCCCAGTCCGCCGGCGGCC
>RGGX01000046.1 GCA_010024485.1 Actinomycetota bacterium
CTGGAGGAGTCGCGGCTGTTCGGCGGCGAGCACGATGCCGGTGACGCCGTGGTCACGATCCAGTCGGGCGAGGGCGGCACCGATGCGCAGGACTGGGCCGAGATGCTGCTGCGCATGTACCTGCGCTGGGCGGAGTCGCGCGGATTCACGGCAACGGTGCAGGACCGCCAGGACGGCCAGGAGGCCGGCATCAAGACGGTGGTCTCCGGACCGATCACCCACACCCCCGACTCGGGTTATCTCATGGGGCCAGCACCGGGCCTGCCCAACTACTGGATCTGCGCCGGTGCCTCGATCGGTGTCACCCAGGGCCCCGGTGCCGGCAAGTTCCTCGCCCAGTGGATGGTGCACGGCCAGACCGAGGTCAACGTGGCCGAGATGGACCCGAGGCGATTCGGTGACCACTGCGGCCCGAAGGGGCGCTACGCCATCGAGAAGGCAATCGACGAGTTCCACGAGATGTACGCCACCCGGCGCCCCGGAGAGCAGCGTTTCGCGGGTCGACCCCAGAAAACCAACCCGATCTACGGACGTCTCGACGCCCTCGGTGCCCAGTGGGAGGAGAAGTTCGGCTGGGAGCGCGCGCAGTACTTCGGCGCGACGGAGGAGCACTCCTTCCGACGGTCGAACGCCTTCGAGATCGTCGCAGCCGAGTGCCGCGGGACCCGCGAGCGCGCCGGGATCGCCGACCTGACGGCCTTCAGCAAGTTCGAGGTCCTCGGTTCGGGCGCTGAGGCGTTCCTCGACCGGCTGACAGCGAACCGCATGCCGGCGGCCGACGGGGGCACCCGTCTCACCCACATGTTGACCGAGCTCGGCGGCATCGAGTGCGAGGTGACCATCACCCGTCTCGGGCCCGAGCGCTTCTACGTGAACTCGGCGATCGTCGGCCAGTTCCACGATCGCGACTGGCTCGTCGCCCACATCGCCGAGGGCGAGGCCGTCGAGGTGCGCGACGTGACCGAGGAGATGGGCATCCTCGCCATCGGCGGTCCCCGCTCGCGTGACATCTTGCAGCCGCTCACCGATGTCGATCTCTCCAACGATGGTTTCCGATGGCTCACCGGTCAGGAGATCACGGTCGCCGGGGTGCCGTGCATCGCCCTCCGGGTCAGCTACGTCGGAGAGCTCGGCTGGGAACTGCACCACCCCATCGACCGGATGGCAGAGCTCTACGACGCCCTCGTCGCGGCCGGTAAACCGCACGGGCTGGTCCACTTCGGCAGCTACGCCATGAACTGCATGCGGGTGGAGAAGGCCTACAAGGCGTGGCAGTCGGAACTCACCACGGAGGTCACGCCGATCGAGGCCGACCTCGGCCGCTTCGTCGACATGGACGGCGACTTCATCGGCCGAGAGGCGACCGCGGCGCGCGCCGCCCTCGGCGACGACATCCGCTGGATCCTCGTGTACTGCGCGGTCGAGACCTCCGACAGCGACTGTCGCGGCAACGAGCCGGTCCGAGACGCGTCGGGGCGCATCATCGGGCTGACCACATCCGGGGCATTCGGTCACACGGTCGGCAGGAGTCTCGCCTTCGCCTACGTGGAGCCCGAGTTCCGGGCGCCCGGCACCGAGTTCCACATCCAACTCCTCGGGGAGATGCACCCGGCGACCGTGCTCGCTGAGGCCGCCTACGACCCGAGCAACGAGAAACTGAGGGTCTGACCATGTCTGAGGTCCGTCGTCGCGCTGGGGGGCGTGCGGCGAGGGTGGCGCTCCGCGAGGCGCCACTCGATGTCGACTCGCGCCCGATCCGGCCAGGAATGTCCGGGGGAGCGTTCACTCCGCTGTCCGCCGGGGAGGTCACCGAGGTCATCGATGCCGCCTACTCCATGCTCGCCGAGTTCGGCATGGGTCAGGCAACCCCGGAGATCATCGAGTTGGTCACCGGGGCCGGGGGCCGCATGGACGACCAGGGACGACTGCGATTCCCGCGCGACCTCGTCGAGCGGATCGTGACCGAGGTCGCCTGCAAGGAGTTCATCCTCCACGGGCTCGACCCGGACAAGTCGGTCGAGATCGGAGGTGACCGCGTCCACTTCGCCACCTCCGGCGCGGCGGTCCTCATGCTCGACCACGAGACACAGCGGTTCCGTCACAGCACGCTCTCGGACCTCTATGACTGCTCCCGGGTCGCCGATGTCCTCGACAACATCCACATCTTCATCCGAACGGTGGTACCCCGCGACCTCGAGGGTGCGAACACCATCGACATCAACACGGCCTACGCGTCGATGGCGGGCACGACCAAGCCGATCGGCACATCCATGTTCCTTCCCGACAGTGTCCCTGACGTCGTCGCGATGTTCGACATGGTCGCGGGAGGGGAGGGCGAGTTCCGGAAGCGGCCCTTCTGCCTCGCGAACAACACGTTCGTCGTCCCCCCGCTGCGCTTCGCCGAGGACTCCGCCCTCTGCCTGCCGGTCCAGGCCCGGCTCGGGGTTCCCATCACCCTCCTGTCCGCCGGACAGGCGGGGGCGACCTCGCCGGCCGCGCTCGCGGGTTCGCTCGCCCAGGCCCTCGCCGAATGCCTGGCCGCGCTGACGGTGGTCAATCTGGCCCAGCCCGGAGCACCGGCGACGATGGGGCTCTGGCCGTTCGTGTCCGACCTCAGGACCGGCGCGATGTCGGGCGGCAGCGGTGAGGAGGCCATCATCAGCGCGGCCGCGGCGCAGGTCGTCAACGCCATGGGCCTCCCGTCATCGACCGCCGCCGGTATGGCGGACTCGAAGATCGTTGACGCCCAGGCCGGTCACGAGAAGGCGAACGCCGTCACCCTGGCGGCCAACGCCGGGGCGAACGTCATCCACGAGTCGGCCGGGATGCTCGCCAGCCTCCTCGGCTGTTCCCTCGAGGCGCTCGTGGTCGACAACGACATGCTCGGGTCGATCATGCGGACGGTGCGAGGCATCGAGATCACACCCGAGACCCTCTCGCTCGATGTGATCCGTGATGTGGTCCACGGGCCGGGCCACTACCTCGGTCATGGTCAGACCCTCGGCATCATGCAGACCGAGTACATCTACCCCGAGGTCGGTGACCGTCTCAGCCCGGACGACTGGGTCGATGCCGGTGCGACGACGGTGAGCGAACGGGCCCATGAGCGGGTCTCGCAGATACTCGCCGAGCATCACCCCGATCACATCGACCCGGCGGTCGACGCCGCGATCCGCGATCGCTTCGACATCCGCCTCCAGCGAGGCTGACCACCCCTGTCATACTCTCGGAACCCGGCGCCATCGGCGCCCTGAACCACATGGAGGCCACGATGGCTGTCGGCTTCATCGGTCTCGGAAACGTCGGCAGACATCTGGCCCGCTCGGTGTTGCGGGGCGGACACGATCTGGTCGTCCACGACCTCGACGAGGCCGCCGCGGCCGAACTCGTCGCTGACGGTGCCCGTTGGGCGCCGTCGATCGCGGCGGTGTGCGACGAGGCGTCCACGGTGATCACCTGCCTGCCGTCACCACAGGTGATCGACGCCGTGGTCGCCGGCCCGGCCGGGGTGATCGAGTCGCTCGCCGGTCAGTCCGGGGCCTGCTGGATCGACTCGAGCACCAACGACCGCTCGGAGACACTCCGGCTGGCCGCGCTCGCCGCCGATCGCGGTGTGGCGACCCTCGAGGCGCCGGTCACCGGTGGGGTCCACATGGCCGCCCGAGGCGAGATCACCGTGCTCGTCGGTGGCGAAGCCGAGCTCGTCGAGCGGCAGCGCGGGCTCCTCGACAGCCTCGGCGACCCGGTGCTGCACATCGGGGGCCTCGGTGCCGCCGCGACGATCAAGGTCATCACCAACATGCTCGCGCTCACCCATCTGGTGGCCGCCGGTGAAGCCCTCATGCTGGCGAAACGCAGCGATCTCGACCTCGCCACCGCCTTCGAGGCGATCCGCAACTCCTCGGGCAACAGCTTCGTGCACGAGACCGAGAGCCAGGTCATCCTGAACGGCTCCTACAACATCAACTTCACCATGGACCTCGCGGTGAAGGACCTCGGGTTCGCCATGGCGTTCGGCCAGGAGTCGGGGGTACCCCTCGACCTCGCCGGTCAGGTCTTCCAGACGTTCATCCGCGCGAGGGAGACCTACGGCGGGCAGGCCTGGTCGCCCGAGGTCGTCAGGCTGCTGGAGGATGCCCTGTCGACCGACCTCCGCGCCCCCGGCTTCCCGGAGGAGATCACGTGACCGCCGTCGAGGAGGCGAGGACCACCGATCTCGGTGAGGAGCGGCGACTCCGCGAGGATCTCGCGGCGGCATTCCGGTGGTCCGCTCACCTCGACCTGCACGAGGGTGTCGCCAACCACTTCAGTGTCGCCGTCGACCCGGCGGGGGAGCGCTTCCTGATCAATCCGCGCGGGATGTACTTCGGTCGGGCGCGCGCGAGTCGGCTCGCGATGATGGACACCGGCCGACTCGACGAGGATCCGATCGCGCATGACGTCGATCCGACCGCGTGGGTGCTGCACGGGCATCTGCACGCGCGGGTGCCGAGGGCCCGCTGCGTCCTGCACACCCACATGCCCTATGCGACCGCCCTCGCCTGCCTCGACGGTTTCGAGTTCCTCATGCTCGACCAGAACGCCTGTCGGTTCCACGACCGCATCGCCTACGACCGCGACTACGCCGGCTTGGCCCTCGACCCCGACGAGGGGCAGCGGGTGGCCTCGATGTTCGAGTCCGGTCGCGACATCCTCTTCCTCGGAAACCACGGTGTGATCGTCATCGGACCCTCCATCGCCGAAGCCTTCGACGACCTCTACTACCTGGAGCGAGCCGCGAAACTCCAGGTCCTGGCGCTGTCCACCGGTCGCGAACTCTCCCTCGTCGATGACGCGACCGCGGCGCTCGCCCGTGAGCAGTGGATGTCGTACCCGCAGGGGAGCGAGATGCATTTCCAGGCGATCCGCGAGGCGCTCGACGCCGCGGGGGACGACTACGCCTCCTGAGCCCTCAGGGGGGTTCCGAGGCTTCCCCGTCCGTCTCCGGTAGCATCCGGGGTGGTCATCGAAGTCCGATGACCACCGTGAAACCGAGCGATCTTGTCGTCGGTTACCGGTTGCCCGCCCCGCCGGTGGGCGCGAGCCGCTCGTGTGAGCCGGCCGCCATCGCGGGTCCGCCAACTGGGAACCGGCTGATCGCTCCACATGATCCGGAATCGCTCCGGATCCGAAAGGAGCCTCTCATGGCTGATCCCATCCGCGTGTCCGCGCCGATCTCCGGCACGGACCGTCACCTCACCCTCGAGACCGGCCGGTTCGCCCCGCAGAGCCAGGGCGCGGTCGTCGCGACCATCGGGGACACCCGCGTCCTCACCACTGCGAACGCCGCCCGCGACGTGCGCCCCGGTGTCGACTTCTTCCCGCTGACCGTCGACGTGGAGGAGCGTTCCTACGCCGCCGGCAAGATCCCGGGCTCGTTCTTCCGTCGCGAGGGACGTCCGACCGAGGACGCCATCCTCACCTGCCGTCTCACCGACCGTCCGCTGCGCCCGGCCTTCGCCGAGGGGTTCCGCAACGAGACCCAGATCGTCACGACGGTGCTCGGTGTCGACATGGAGAACCCGCACGACGTGCTCTCCATCAACGCCGCGTCCGCCGCGCTCATGATCTCCGGCATCCCGTTCGAGGGCCCGCTCGGCTCGGTCCGCATCGCCTACTCGACCGATGGTGAGTGGTTGCCCCACCCGACCTACGCCGAGTCCGACGCCTCCACCTTCGAGCTCGTCGTCGCCGGTCGTGAACTCGACAACGGCGATGTCGCGGTGATGATGGTCGAAGCCGGTGGAACCGAGCGCAGCTTCTACCTCTACGAGGACGGCGCTCCGAAGGTCGACGAGGCCGTCCTCGCCGGTGGTCTCGACGCCTGCAAGACCTGGATCAAGGAGTCGATCGCCCTGCAGCGTCAGCTGATGGCCAGCGTTGTCGCCACCTCCGGCCCGATCGAGCCGCTCGAGTTCACCCCGGTGCTCGACTACACCCCCGAGGTGCTCGCCGCGGTCGAGGCCGCGGTGTCCGCCGAGCTCGCCGAAGCCGTCACCATCGCACGCAAGGCCGACCGGAACGCGGCCACCGACGCCGCGGCCGCGAAGGCCCTCGAGACCCTGTGTGCCGAGGGCGCCGAGTTCGCCGGCCAGGACAAGGCCGTCAAGGAAGCGGTCCGCTCGCTCACCAAGAAGCTCGTCCGCAAGCGGATCGTCGACGACGGCGTCCGCATCGACGGTCGTGGTGTCCGCGACCTCCGCCCGGTGTCCGCCGAGGTCGGGGTGCTCCCGACGGCCCATGGTTCAGGGCTGTTCCAGCGTGGCGAGACCCAGGTCATGAACGTGTGCACCCTGGCGATGCCGCGCATGAACCAGATGCTCGACACCCTCTCACCGGTCAACGAGAAGCGGTACCTCCACCACTACAACATGCCGCCCTGGGCCAACGGCGAGACCGGCCGGGTCGGGTCGCCGAAGCGCCGCGAGATCGGCCACGGTGCCCTCGCCGCCCGCGCGGTCCTGCCGGTGGTCCCGAGCCAGGAGGACTTCGCCTACACGCTCCGCCTCGTGTCCGAGGTGATGTCGTCGAACGGCTCGACCTCGATGGGGTCGGTCTGCTCCTCGAGCCTCTCGCTGATGGACGCCGGCGTGCCGATCCGGGGCGCTGTCTCCGGCATCGCCATGGGCCTCGTCAAGGAGGGTGACAACTACGTCACCCTGACCGACATCCTCGGCGCCGAGGACGCCTTCGGCGACATGGACTTCAAGGTCGCCGGCACCGAGGACGCCATCACCGCCCTCCAGCTCGACACGAAGATCGACGGCATCCCGGCTGACGTGCTCACCGCCGCCCTCCAGCAGGCGCGCGAGGCGCGCATGCAGATCCTCGAGGTCATGAACGCCGCCATCGACGCCCCGCGCGACGAGGTGGCCGAGACGGCCCCCAAGATCGTCACGCTCACCATCCCGATCGACAAGGTCGGCGAGGTCATCGGCCCGAAGGGCAAGATCATCAACACGATCCAGGCGGAGACCGGCGCGGACATCGGCGTCGACGACGACGGTGCTGTCGGCATCGTCACCATCGGCGCCGTCGAGTCGTGGCGTATGGAGGAGGCCAAGGCCGCCATCCTCGCCATCGTTGACCCGCCCAAGGCTGAGATCGGCAAGACCTACAACGGTCGCGTCGTGAACATCACCAAGTTCGGTGCCTTCGTCAGCATCCTTCCGGGCCGCGATGGCCTGCTGCACATCTCCAAGCTGGGTGGCGGCAAGCGCATCAACGCGGTCGAGGACGTCCTCACGCTCGGCGACGAGATCGAGGTGGTCGTCGAGGAGATCGACGACCGCGGCAAGGTCAGCCTGCGCCCGGCCGGGGACCCCCCTGCGGGTGGCGGCTCCTCCGGTGGTGAGCGCGAGTCCCGCGGCGGTCGCCGCGAGTCGCGTTCCGAGGGTGATCGCGAGAGCGACGGTGGCGGCGACGTCGAGACCGTCAGCTTCGATGACTCCTTCGACGCCGAACTCGCCGGCGAGCTCGGAGACCTCGGCCCCGGTGCTGAGCGTCGTGGTGGCGGCGGTGGTCGCCGTCGTCATCGCTGACGGCCTCGCATGAGCGCCGATGGCTGAACGGGTCGTTCGACTCGACTCCGGTCTGACGGTCGCCGTCGATGAGATGGCGTCCACCAGATCGGCGTCGATCGGCGTCTGGGTCGGCGTCGGATCGCGGGACGAGCCCGACCAGTCCTCGGGTGTCAGCCACTTCCTCGAGCATCTGCTCTTCAAGGGAACCGACCGGCGCTCGGCGCGGGACATATCGCGCAGCATCGACCGGGTCGGTGGGGACATCAACGCGTACACCGCCAAGGAGCACACAGTGTTCCACTGTCGTGTACCGGCGCGACACATCGCCGAGTCCATCGAGATCCTCGGTGATGTGGTGTGCCGTCCCGCGATCCGCGGCGATGACGTCGACAGTGAGCGACAGGTCATCCTGGAGGAACTGGCCATGGACGACGACTCTCCCGAGGACGTGGTGTTCCGGGAGTTCACCGCCGCGGTGTTCCCTGGTCATCCGCTCGGTCGCGACACGGCGGGGGAGCGCGAGACGGTCTCTCAGATGACGCCTGACGCGGTGCGGTCCTTCCATGCCGACCGCTACCGGGCGGAGTCGATGGTCGTGTCGGTGGCCGGAGGTGTCGATATCGACGAGGTGATCGGCCTCGTCGATCGCGCCTTCGCGCCGGTGGCGACGGGAGCCGCAACCCACGACCGTCATCAGCCGGGAGGCCTCGGAACGGACCGCCACGTCGCCGATGACACCGAGCAGGTCCACCTGGTGTTCGGCGGTCGGAGTATCTCCCGGACCGATGGTGACCGCGAGGTACTCGACATCGTGAACCATGTCCTCGGCGGCGGACTTTCGAGCCGGTTGTTCGACGAGATCCGCGAGCGCCGCGGTCTCGCGTACTCGGTCTTCTCGTCGATGAGCGGTTTCGATGATTGCGGCCTCTGGTCGGTGTACGCCGGATCGCAACCCTCCTCGGCCCCGGCCGTCCGCGATCTGATCGAAGCCGAGTGTGGTCGGCTCCTCGCCGATGGGATCACCGACGAGGAACTCGACGACGCCAAGGGCTTCCTGCAGGGCGCCTTCGAACTCGGCCTCGAGGACTCCGGCGTGCGCATGAGTCGTCTCGGCGGTTCGCTCACCCTGCTCGGTGAC
>RGGX01000047.1 GCA_010024485.1 Actinomycetota bacterium
CAGCGCCGCGCGGCGCTGATCGCCACCGCCACCTCGGCGGCGACAGCAGCGTTGTTCTCGGCGAGCGCCAGGTTCGCGGGGACGCTGTCCCCTCCGGTCGCGGCTCCGATGCGGCCGAGCACGAACGGCGTCACCGCCGCGCCCCGCACCCCCTGGGTGGCGGCGTCAGCAAGAGCGTCACGCAACGCCGCGTCGATGGTGCCGGGGTCGAGCTCGTCGGCCTCGGGGATCGGCACGGTCAACAGCACGCCGCGCTCGGGCCGGGTCCGGCCGGCGAGCACCGCCGCGACCTCCGCCGCGGACTCCACCCGGTGCGGCACCGGGTGACCGCTGGAGCGGGTGTAGAAGGCGGGCAGCTCGTCGTGTCGCCATCCGAGCACCGGCACACCGGCGGTCTCGAGGTGCTCGAGGGTGCGTCCGAGGTCGAGGAACGCCTTGGCTCCCGCGCAGACCGTCACCAGTGGGAAGGAGGCGATCGCATCGAGGTCGGCGCTGACGTCGCCGGTCTCGCCGACCTCGCGGTGCACGCCGCCGATCCCGCCGGTGGCGAACACCTCGACACCGGCCGCATGGGCGAGGGCGAGCGCCGCCGAGACGGTGGTGGCTCCGAACTTCCATCGCTGGGCGACCGCCACCGGGAGATCGCGCTCCGCTGCCTTGCGCGCGGGACCGAGGATCCGTTCGTGCTCCTCCGGGGCGATACCGACGCGCGGGACGCCGTCGAGCACGGCGGTCACCGCTGGCACCGCCCCGCGTGATGTGACCGCCTCCAGACAACGGTCGAGGGCCTCGGCGTTGGCGGGCGACGGCAGTCCGAGGTGGGAGAAGATCGTCGACTCCAGCGCGACGACCGGTTGGCCGGAGGCGATGGCCTGAGCGACCCCGGGGTCGATGACGGGTTCGATCACCGCAACAGTGTGCCCCTGCTCATCGGGACATCACGAATCTCGAGACGACCTCGACATGATGGCTCCCCGGGAACAGGTCCAGGGCGACGACCGACTCGAGCCGGAAGCCCGCCTCGACGAGGAGTCCGGTATCGCGAGCCATCGACACCGGATCGCAGGACACCAGGGCCAGCACTCCCGGACGGAGCCGTTCCACCGCCGCCACCCCCGGTCGGCCCAACCCGGAGCGCGCCGGATCGGCGATGACCACGTCGACAGCCCCCGAGTCCGGTGAGGGTCGCCAGACGCCGACCTCGGAGGTCACGACATCGATCGCGGCCGGCGGCGGGTCGAGCCGCGGGAGGTTCACCAGGGCGTCGGCCGTCGCCGAGCGGGAACTCTCCACGAGGGTGAGCCGGGCGGCCGAGGACCCGAGGCCGACCGCGAAGAGGCCGACACCGCCGTAGAGGTCCACGAGATGCCCGGCGTTCACGTGCTCGGGCACGAGTCGGGCCACTGTGTCGACCAGGAGTCCGGCGGCGGCGGGCCCGCTCTGGAAGAACGAGCCGGCCGAGACGCGGAGGCGCAACGGCCCCGTTGCCGTCGTCACCTCCTCCTCGAGGAAGGCGTCGCGGCCCGAGCGGGTGTCCTCGGGGAGCCCGGTGACCTCACCGGCCTTGCGGTCCCATCGCGCCGTCGAGGTGCCGTCGTGGGCCGACACCCGCAGGCTCGCCTCGAGTCCGGGGGTGAGACGCACCGTCTCGAGTATGCGAGCGAGGCTGGGGTGGGCGACCTCGCAGCGATCGATGCCCACCGGGTCGTTCGAACCCTCGACCCGCAACGCCGGTCGACCGGCCGGGTCGCCGATGATCCGCATGGTCGTTCGGTATCCGGTGCGCGCGACGGAGCCGCCCACCTCGACCTCGGCCTCCATCCGCGCCGTTCTGCGGAGGGCGTCGGTCACGATGCCGACCTTGTGATCCATTGCGGCGGCGTCGGACACCTCTCCCCAGTCGCATCCGCCACAACCCGCGAGTCGGGTCGGGCAGCTTGCCGTGATGCGGTCGACCGCTGGTTCGAGCACCTGCTCGACCCGGGCGCGCGACCAGTCCCGACGGGAGTCGACGACGACAGCTGACACCAGGTCACCGGGGATGCCGCCCCGGACGAAGACCACGCGGCCGTCGCTCGAACGCGCCAGCGCCTCTCCTCCGGCGACGAAGCGCTCGGGTTCGAGCGGGACCTCGTCGCCGACAGCCGGCGAGCCGTCGGGGGGCATCCCCGGACACTAGACCCCGACCTCGTCGGCGCGGCACCCCGATCGGTCGGCGCCGGGCCTAACCTCGTCCCATGGCGCGCCCCATCCAGATCGCCCCGTCCGTGTTGCCCGCCGACTTCGCCCGACTCGGCGATGAGGTCGCGGCCCTGGAGGAAGCCGGTTGCGACCTCATCCAGTGGGATGTCATGGACGGGAACTTCGTGCCCAACCTGACCTTCGGTCCGGACGTGATCGCCGCGGCCCGTCGCCACACCTCGCTCCCCTTCGAGGCCCACCTCATGGTCACCGATCCCGACCTCATGGCGGCGCGATACATCGAGGCCGGCTGCTCGCGACTGATCGTGCACGTCGAGGCATGCCAGCACCTGCACCGCACCCTGCAGAACATCGCCTCCCTCGGGGCGACCGCCGCGGTGGCGCTCAACCCGTCGACCCCGGTGGCCGAGGTCGCGAACGTGCTCGACCTCGTCGACCTGGTCCTGGTGATGACGGTGAACCCCGGTTTCGGCGGCCAGGCGTACATCGCCACGATGGAGCCGAAGATCGCCGAGATGCGCGCGATGATCGACGGCGCCGGTCTGTCCGACTCGATCGACCTGGAGGTCGATGGTGGCATCTCGGCGTCCACGGTGGCGGGGGCCGCCGGGGCCGGGGCCAATCTCCTGATCGCCGGAAGCGCCCTCTACCGGCATCCCGACGGGCTCGCAGCCGCGGTCACCGAGCTCCGCCAGCTCGCTACGGAGGCCCGGGTCACCGACGCCTGATCGAGCGCAGGAACGCGCCGGCGCTGACGCGCAGCAGCGCCACGAGGAAGATCACCGCGACGGCGATCCCGAACGGCACGATGACCGTCGCGGCGAGACGGGTGCGATCCTCCAGGAGGTTGTCGAGCAGGCCGGTCTCGACCGGCATGCCCATCGGGGTCAGGGTGAGGATCGGGTCCTCGAACTCGGGACAGATGACGTCGTCCTCCGACACCCCGATGATCTCGTCCCCAGCGAAGTTGATCGGCTCCGGGGCCAGTTTCGACACCAGGATTCCGATGTCGGGGTCGACCGCCGCGCCCACCAGGTACCGCTCCCCCGGATCGAGGTACTGGGCGTCGTAGCCGAAGCGGACGTCGACCAGACCGCCTCGGTCGAAGACGCCGAGCTCCCCGGATCGGATGGTGACGTCGGTGAACCGGACCGTCCGGTCGTCGGTGGCGGCGACCTCGGCGAGGAACACGACCGCGGGGGGTTCCGGCGCGGCGCAGCCGAGGGGAACGGGCACGAGGGGCAGCGTTCCGGGCGTGGTGCCGGCCACCACTCCCTCGTCGACGGTCACACCGTCATCGTCGCCCTCGTCCTGTCCCAGGGCGGTTCCGCCCGCCAGACCTGAGCCGGCGACGGCGAGCAGCACTCCCGTGAGCAGGCAACGGGCACAGCGGGTCACACCCGAACAGTACCGAGGGGCCGGCCGGTGGGGCCGTCAGCGACCGCGGAAGACCGGGTCGCGCTTCTCGATGAAGGCCTGCATGGCTTCCGCGACGTCCTCGGTGCCGAAGGTGATCGTCTGGGCGAGCCCCTCATCGTCGAGGGCCTGCTCCAGGGTGACGTCGAGGGAGTTGTTCAGGAGACGCTTCGACATCGCCAGAGCGATCGGCGGCCCCGACGCCAGCCGCGAGACGATCCCATCGACCACACCGTCGAGTTCGTCGTCGGACACCACGCGGTTGACCAGACCGATCCGGTCGGCCTCAGAGGCGTCGATGATGTCGGCGAGGAGGACGAGTTCCTTGGCCCGGTGCATGCCGATGAGTCGGGGAAGGATCCACGACCCACCGAAGTCGACCACCAACCCCCGTCGGGCGAAGATCTCGGAGAACCTCGCCCCGTCGGAGGCGATCACCATGTCGCAGGCGAGCGCCATGTTGAGACCGGCTCCGGCCGCGACACCCCGCACCTTGGCCACCGTGGGCTGGGCCAGTCGTTGGAGCGACAGGCACAGGTCCCCGATGTGGCGCATGGAGTGGATCATGTGACGCGAGCGGGTCTCCTCACCGGAGACGTCGGCACCGGAGCAGAAGTCGCCCCCGGCGCCGGTGAGCACGACGGCGCGGACGTGATCGGCCGAGTGCAGGTCGCGGACCACCGCGGAGAGCTCATCCCACATGACCGAGTTCGCCGCGTTCTTGCGCCGCGGGCGGTTCATGGTGATGGTCACCACCTGATCGGTCTCGTCGACGATCAGCGTCTCATAGGGACCCCACGGCATCGCCTCACCATACTGAGGGCCATGGGATTCAATCCGTACCGGAGGTTCCGCGCCCGACCCTCGGACTACGCGCTCGTGGCCAGCGCCCTCGCGGTGGCTGCGGCTCTGGTCCTGTGGGGTGTCTTCGGCTGACGGGGCTCAGAACGCGCCCTCGATCCGGTCGACGGTCACGCCGGTGACCGTCACCACGTCGAAACGGATCGAGGTGCACCCGGAGCGATGTTCGTCCAACCACTCCAGAGCCGCGGAACGGATCCGATCCTGCTTGGCGGCGCCCACCGCGGCCGCGGGACCCCCGTGGGAGGCACGGGCCCGCGCCTTGACCTCGCAGAACACGAGGAGGTCACCGCGTCGGAGGATGAGGTCGATCTCACCACGACGGCAGGACCAGTTGCGATCGATGACCTCGAAGCCGGCGCGTCGATACTCGAGGGCCGCTCGGTTCTCTCCCCATCGTCCTCTGGCGTTGGTCGACGACATTCGTTCCCCTGTGGCCCACCGGGCCGAGTGACGGAACGTCGAAGACGTCGATCAGGAACGTCGAAGACGTCGATCAGCGCGTCAGAACGCGCAGTGGGTCAGAACTCGCGCTTCTCGCGGATGCGAGCAGACTTACCGACGCGGTCGCGCAGGTAGTACAGCTTGGCGCGGCGCACATCGCCCCGCTTCACGACCTCGATCTTCGACACCGTCGGGGTGTGCACCGGGAAGGTGCGCTCGACGCCCACGCCGTAGCTGAGCTTGCGCACGGTGTACGTCTCGTGGAGACCGCCACCCTGACGGGCGATCACATCACCCTGGAAGACCTGGATGCGCTCCTTGCCGCCCTCGACGACGCGCACGTGCACCTTGAGCTCGTCGCCCGCCTGGAAGTCGGGGATGTCGTCGCGCAACTGGTCGGAGTCGATGAGGTCGGTGGTCTTCATGGCGTGCTCTCTCGTGGAGTGGTGGGGTCCGGCTCGGACGCCCGTCCGGCCGCAGCAGGATACGGGACAGGTGGGAACTCTTCCAACAGGCGGCGATCGGCTTCGGTGAGGCCACCGGCAGCCTCGACGAGCTCGGGGCGGACCCGGAGCGTGCGGTGGAGGGCCTGCGCCCGACGCCAGCGCTCGATGAGCCCGTGGTCACCGGAGCGCAGAACCTCGGGCACCTCCCAGCCGCGGAACTCAGCCGGACGGGTGTACTGCGGCTCCTCGAGGAGCCCCGACCGGCCGAAGCTCTCCGTCTCGGGTCCGTCAGCGTTGCCCATGACCCCGGGGATGAGCCGGGTGACGGCCTCGACCACCAGGCAGGCGGCCACCTCACCACCGGCGAGGACGACGTCCCCGACGCTCAACTCACCGTCGACGAGGTGCTCGGTGATGCGGTGGTCGACCCCCTCGTAGCGACCGCACAGGAGACTGAACCCGTCGGTCTCGGCGAGTTCCGCGGCGAGACCCTGGTCGAAGCGGCGGCCACCGGGCGAGAGCAGCAGTAGCGGCCGCGGCGGCTGGGCGGCCTCGACGGCCGCGAAGACCGGTTCGGGGCGCATGAGCATGCCCGCTCCCCCGCCGAAGGGACTGTCGTCGACCGTGCGGTGGGTGTCGGTGGCGTGGTCGCGGGGGTCGTGCAGGCGCAGGTCGACGGCACCGGACCGACGGGCCCGGCCGAGGAGGCTCTCAGCGCAGAAGCGGTCGACCATCTCGGGGAAGATGGTGAAGACGTCGATCCTCACGATTCGAACACCTCGAAGAGCCCCTCGGGCGGGTCGATGACGACGCGCCCGTCGGTCACCTCGGTCACGAACACCGCCGGCACGAGCGCGCCGGAATCGAGTTCGAGCAGGTCGGAGGCCGGGTTGGCGATCACCGACACACAGCTCCCCCGCTCGGTTCCGCCTCGCTCGACCACCATCGAGCCGACCAGGTCATGCACCCACAGGGCGGCGGGATCCTCGAGCGGTTCCGCGCTGATCGGACGACCGGCGAGCGCCTCAGCGGCGTCGCGGTCGTCGACCCCTTCGAGATGCACGACCCGCTTCGACCCCTGGAGGCGGCTGCTGGTCACCGAGTACCAGCGCTCCCGGATGAGCAGCCGAGCACCGACCTCGACGCGCTCGAGACGGTCGGTGGAGAGATTGACGATGAGGTCCCCGCGCACACCGTGAGCGCGACCGAGTCGGCCGACCTCGAGGAGCTCGGGCCCGGACATGGGACGCAGGTCAGTCGTCGAGGAACTCGATGTCGACCTCGACGCCGTCCTTGGACGCGGCGGCGCGGGTGACGGTGCGGATGCTCGCGGCAGTGCGACCGCGGCGTCCGATGACGCGCCCGAGGTCGCCGGGGCCGACGCGCACGTCGAGCCGGACGCGATCGCCGTCGTCGGTGGTCTCGACGGTCACCTGCTCGGGATCGTCGACGATCGAGCGGACGATGTGGGTGAGGACGGCCGCGGCCGTGCCGGCGGAGGTGCCCACGGTCACTTCGCGGCCTTGAACTGCTCCATGGCGCCCGAGATCTCGAGCAGCTTGGCGACCCGCTCGGTCGGCTGCGCTCCCTCGGAGAGCCACTTCACGGCCTTGTCGTTGTCGACGGTCAGCACCGAGGGATCCTGACGGGGGTCGTAGTGACCGAGGATCTCGATGAACTTGCCGTCGCGGGGCGAGCGCGAGTCAGCCGCGATGATGCGGTACTGCGGCTGCTTCTTCTTGCCGATTCGGGTGAGGCGCAACTTGACTGCCATGTGAACTGTCTCCTGGGGCACTGAGGAACTTCGGCAGGCTATCGGGAGCCGTGACGGTTCCGTACCGATCCGGGGTCGCTCGGCGCGTCAGCGGAAACCGGGGGGTAGCCCCGGCCGTCCCGACTTGCCGATCCCGCCGAGCGGGTCCGGCGAACCACCGAGCAGGTCCTCGAGACCGCCCATGTCGGGTTGGGGGCCGAGCGCGCCGAAGGGGTTGGCCCCGCGACCCTTGCGACCCTTGCGGCCGCCGAGTCCGCCCATCTTCTTCATCATCTTCTGCATCTCGGAGAACTGCTTGACGAGGCGGTTGACCTCCGCCACCGAGGTGCCCGAGCCGGTGGCGATTCGGGTTCGACGGCTGCCGTTGATCAGTTGGGGTCGGGCCCGTTCCTCGCGGGTCATCGACCGGATGATCGCCTCGACGGGCTTGAGGTCGTCGTCGCCGATCTCGGCGTTCTTCAGTTCCTTCGGCATGCCGGGCATCATCCCGAGCACCCCGGAGAGCGGGCCCATCTTCTTCAGCGCCTGCATCTGCTCGAGGAAGTCGTCGAAGGTGAACTCCCCCTCCATGAGGCGGGCGGCGGCCTGCTCAGCCTGCTCGGCCTCGAAGGCCTGCTCGGCCTGCTCGATGAGGGTGAGGATGTCGCCCATCCCGAGGATGCGCCCGGCCATGCGGTCGGGGTGGAACTGCTCGAAGGCGTCGAGTTTCTCGCCGGTGGAGGCGAAGGCGATCGGCCGTCCGATGACCTCTTTGACCGACAGCGCCGCGCCACCCCGGGCGTCACCGTCGAGTTTCGACAGGATGACACCGTCGATCGCGAGGGTCTCATGGAAGGCGGCGGCGGTCTGGACGGCGTCCTGGCCGGTCATGGCGTCGATCACGAGGAACGTGTGCTCGGGCCGGACCGCCTCGGAGATCCGTCGGACCTCGTCCATCATCTCGGTGTCGATCGAGAGTCGACCGGCGGTGTCGACGATGACGACGTCGCGTCCGAGACGACGGGCCTCGTCGAGGCTGTCGGCGGCGACCCGCACGGGATCGGCCGGGGCCGAGTAGACGGGCACGTCGATCTGGGCGCCGAGGGTGCGGAGCTGCTCGACGGCTGCGGGGCGCTGCAGGTCGGCGCCGACGAGCAGGGGTTGACGCCCCTGGGCGCGGAACCACGAGGCGAGCTTCGCGGAGTTGGTCGTCTTGCCCGAACCCTGCAGGCCGGCCATCAGCACCACCGTCGGTGGTTTGGAGGCATAGGTGATGGCGTGGGTCTCACCGCCGAGGATGCGGATGAGTTCGTCGTGCACCGCCTTGACGACCTGTTGACCCGGGTCGAGCGCCTTGGAGCGCGTGGCGCCGATCGCGTGTTCGCGGATCCGGTTGGTGACCGCCCGCACGACACCGACGTTGACGTCGGCCTCCAGGAGGGCGGTGCGGATCTCCCGCATCACCTCATCGACGTCAGCCTCGGTCAGGCGGCCCTTGCTGCGGAGGCGGCGCGTGATCCCCTCGAGGCGTCCGGACAGGGTGTCGAACATC
>RGGX01000048.1 GCA_010024485.1 Actinomycetota bacterium
AAAGGGATGTGGAGAACTGAGAAATCCCGTGGAAAACCATCACGGCGTTGTGGACGATCGTCATCCGTGCGTCCCGACGACGACTCGTCGGCCATGATCGTGGGGTGCGCGCGTCGACGCCCCCCGAGATGAGCGACCTCGATCAACTCGATGACGACGCGCTGACCGCCGCGATCGACGCCGCCTACGGCCCGGCCGCGCGCGGCCCGGACGAGCCGACCACCTCGTCGGCCGTCGAGATGTCGATGATCACCAGCCTCGACGGGAGCGTCGCCGTCGACGGCGGGTCGCGCGCACTCTCCAACCGGGTCGACCTCGCGGTACTCCTTCGCCTTCGCCACCTCGCCGCCGTCACCCTCGTCGGCGCGGGCACCGTCCGAGCGGAGGACTACGTCGTCCCCGCGGACCCCGACGTGCACTTCGCCGTGGTCACCACCCGTGGCGAGCTCGACTGGGATTCACCCCTGTGGCGATCTGGTCACGCCACCGCTGTGGCACCGCGATCGGTCTCGGTCCCCTCACACATCGAGGCGATCCACGCCGGGGACACCGCGGTCGACCTCCCGATGGCCATCAGCGCGATCGCCGAGCGCTTCGCGACAGGCGGAGCTGCCCCGATCCACCTGGAGGGAGGACCCATGCTCAATGCCACCCTCCACGAACTCGACCTGATCGACGCCGTAAACCTGACGATCTCACCAACCCTCGTGGCCGGTGACGGACGCCGCGCCCTCCACGGCGGTGCGGAGGAGCTCCGTCGATTCCGGCGGCACCACGTGCTCGCCGCCGGGGATCACCTGCTCACGCGGTGGGTGCGGGATCGGACTTGCTGAGCAGTTCGATCTCACGGTGGAAGTCGGCGGCCGCGTCGAAGTCCTTGTAGACCGACGCGAACCGCAGATACGCCACATCGTCGAGCAGTCGCAGCCGATCGAGGACCGCCAGACCGACCTGAGCGGTGGTGACCGCCGCACCGAGACCGCGCATCTCGTCCTCGACCGCGTCGACCAGTTCCCCGATGGCCTCGTCGGTGAGCGAGCGACCCTTCGATGCCGCCGCCACCCCCGAGGTGACCTTGGCGCGGTCGAACGACTCGCGGGAGCCGTTCGACTTCACGACGACGAGGGGAACCTCTCCCATCCGCTCGAATGTGGTGAACCGAAACCCGCACTCGAGACATTCGCGGCGACGCCGGACCGCGCTCCCCTCCTCAGCGAGGCGGGAGTCGACAACCTTCGTGTCATCGGCGCGACAGGCGGGACAGTGCACCCACGAGAGGGTAACCGCAGGTCAGCGCCCGCCTCTGGCACTCAGGGAAGCAGGACCTGCTGACCGGCCTGGATGCCGGGGCCACCGTTGAGGAGCACCAGACGATCGAGGTACCGGTGGAGATCGACCGAACCGTGGTGCTCCACCGCGATGGCCCACAGGGTGTCTCCTGGGAGGGCCGTGACCGAGGCGGACCCATTGGCAGGCGCGGTATCGGTGGCGGAGGCAGTCACGCCACCGATACCGGCCAGTGCTTCATTCACCGCGAGCCCCGCGGTGACGACAATGAGGGCGAGCACGGTGCCCACCACGAGACGCCGGCGCCGATACACGGCCTCCGACGGACGACGAGCCGGAGCCACCGAACGGAACTCGGTCGGGCTGTGGAGGGCGATCATGCTCATCTGTTGCTCCTGTCTGTCTCGGAAACGTGGGCTGTGCTGTGGTGTCGCCGAACCTACGGACGGGGTGTGACACCCCCGGAGAGCCCGGAAACACGCGGGAGTCCGCTCGATCTCGAACCTCGATCACGAATACGAACACCTGTTCTGCGAACATTTGTACCCCGAACACCCGTTCGTGTCAACCCCGGCCGTCGAAATTTTCGCCAGTGGCCCCTCGGAGCCCCGATCGAACACCTGTTTGACTTTGCGATCGAACGGATGTACGATGAGCCCATGGCATCGCCCAAGATCAGCACCCGCCAGCGAGAGATCCTCACCTTCATCGAGGCCCAGATGCGCGACCGCGGCTACCCGCCGTCGGTCCGCGAGATCGGCGAGGCCGTCGGCCTCAACTCCCCCTCCCGGCCGACTTCACCGGCGACGGCGAGCTCTTCATGCTCCGCGTGCGCGGCGAGTCGATGATCGATGCCGGCATCCTCGACGGCGACTTCGTCATCGCCGAGCAGCAGAACACCGCCGAGCGCGGCGACATCGTGGTCGCGGGCATCCCCGGCGACGAGGCCACCGTCAAGACGTATCAGCCGCGGGGCACCAACATCGTGCTCGTCCCGGCCAACCCGACCATGGAGCCGATGGAGTTCCCGGCCGACGAGGTGTCGATCTTCGGACGCGTCGTCACGGTCATCCGTCGGCTCTGATCCCCGATCGCGCTCAGCCGAGGCGCGGACCCTGCGGAGGCCCCCACACCACCTCGGCGGTGGCGGTCGCCACGGGGTCGCGACGTCGCCGCCCCGACACGGCGATCAGAGCCGCGAGGGCGAGACCACCGAGGAGCACCGCCACACCCGTCCCCCGGCGCCGAGACGCCGCCGCATCCGGATCGAGGCCGACGGCGACCACCCCGTCGCCCTCCACCCGGAGGAGCAACGGTCCGGGTTCAACCACCACGGTGCCGAGCACTCGCCCGCTCCAGTCACCGACCTGAATGACACGGCCGGGGTCCGATCGGTCGAGGCCGACCACATCGCCGGACGCGTCGGCGAGGATGACGCCGGTCGGGTCGAGCTCGGCCCGCGTTCCCGCCGGCACCCCGGGGCAACTGCCGACGGTCTCGACCGGGCCACCGTTCACCTCGGCCACCACGATCAGGGTTCCCCGGCGATCGACCTCGACCAGCGAGTCGCATCCACCGACACCTCGCGCGAGTTCGTCGGCCACCGTCGAGCGCAGCGAACCCGCCGACGCCACGATTGCCAACGAGGCCAGGAGCGACACCAGGGCCACCCCGACCGGGGCCGCCCACCATCGGAACCGGCCCGCCGAACCCGACGGGGGTTCCACGATCACCGGTCGCCGCCGCCGGAGAGTCGTTCCGCGAGCAACTCGAGTCGTTCGAGCGAGGTGACCACCGCGACCCGCACGTGTGACCGTCCGGCGTCGCCGTAGAACTCGCCGGGGCTCACGAGACACCCACCCTCGACGGCGAGACGCTCGGCGAACCCCCAGGCGTCGCCCACCTCGAACCAGAGGTAGAAGCCACCGGCCGGCAGAGCGATGTCGACTCCCGACCAGGCCGACAGCGCCCGAGCCGCGGTCGCCAGTCGATCCCGATATCGGTCCCGCTGCACCTCGACATGGGCGTCGTCGTCGAGAGCGACCACGCCAGCGGCCTGCACCGGCCCGGGCATCATCAACCCGGCGTGCTTGCGTACCTCGGACAGGTAGTGCACCAGGTCGGGATCGCCGGAGTAGAAGGCGACCCGCGCCCCGGCCAGATTCGAGCGCTTCGAGAGCGAATGAACGGCGATCACACCCTCGAGGCCGTGCTCGAGGATCGTGCGGGCCGGACCCTCCCAGGTGAACTCGGCGTAGCACTCATCGGACAGGACCGGCACTCCGTGGCGGCGCCCCCAGGCCGCGGCAGCCCCCAGATCGTCGAGGGCACCCGAGGGGTTCCCGGGCGAGTTGACCCACAGGGCGAGGGCGCGGCGGGCATCGTCTTCCGAGATCGCCTCCAGGTCGAGGTGGCCCTGAGCGGTGGCCGGCACCGCCACCGCCCGACATCCGGCGAGGGTCGCGCCCATCTCGTAACTCGGGTAGGACACCGCCGGATACAGGACGGTGTCGCGATCGGGTGAGCGGAGCCGCAACCACTGCGGAACGGTCACCACGAACTCCTTCGACCCGACGCAGGCGGCCACCGCCGACGGGTCGACATCGATCGAGAACCTCCGGTTCATCCACCGCGACGCCGCGGACCGCAGCGCCAACGAGCCGATCGAGGCCGGGTAGCCCCGTTCGGCATCGGAGGTCGACAGCGCTCGGACCACGGCCGGATCGGGGGCATCGAAGGGCGTGCCGATCGACAGGTCGATCGCACCGGAGGCGAACCGCTCGGTGTGTCGACGCAGACCATCGAGACGGTCATGGGGATAGGGAGGCGGGACGAACCCCTCAGCGGTCACGGTGGTCATTCTCCCCTGCGTCACCGTCGGAGACCAGCACGAACTCCCGGA
Organism: Actinomycetota bacterium; assembly: GCA_010024485.1. GTDB lineage: Bacteria > Actinomycetota > Acidimicrobiia > Acidimicrobiales > Ilumatobacteraceae > Casp-actino5. The sequence continues at coordinate 4,190 of RGGX01000048.1, forward strand.
GCCGTCCGAGCGAGGCGTCCGACAGCCGAACCCGGACCCGCTGCCCGTGGGCGTCGTCCACCGTCGAGACGATCTGACCCTCGCGATGCACCGAAGCGAGCACGTCACCACGCTCCCAGGGCACGAACAGCTCGACGATCTCGGTCAGCGAGCGGAGCCGGTCGCCGAGGGTGGCCAACATGAGCTCGATCCCGTCGCCCGTCACCGCGCTGACGGCCACCGAACCCGGATGGTCGGCGACGAGGTCCGCCGCTCCGGTCGGATCGAGATCGCTCTTGTTGAACACGATCAGCTCCGGAACCCGATCGGCATCGATCTCGGCGAGCACCTCGCGCACCGCGGCGATCTGCCCCTCCGGGTCGGCGGCGCTGGCATCGACCACGTGCACCAGTTGATCGGCGGTGGCCGCCACCTCGAGGGTTCCCTTGAAGGCCTCGATGAGCCCGTGCGGGAGACGCCGTACGAAGCCGACGGTGTCGGTCAAGAGCACCGGCTCACCACCGGGAAGTGACAGTCGCCGGGTGGTCGGATCCAAGGTGGCGAAGAGCCGATCCTCGGTGAGCACACCGGCCTGGGTCAGCCGGTTCAACAGGGTGCTCTTCCCCGCGTTCGTGTAGCCGACGATCGTCACCTCGGCGAGGCCCGAGCGGCTGCGACTCTTGCGTTGGAGCGCTCGGGTCGATGCCAGTTCGCGCAGTTCGGACTCGAGGGATCGGATCCGGCGGTTGACGCGTCGACGGTCGACCTCGATCTTGGTCTCACCGCCGCCGAAGCGGGCCCCGACCCCACCGCGCTGCTGGGAGAGTTTCGCCGAGCCGCCTCGCCGGAGCCGAGGAAGCCGGTAGCGCAGAAGGGCGAGCTCGACCTGGGCGCGACCCTCGAGGGTGTGGGCGTTCTGGGCGAAGATGTCGAGGATCACCGCGGTGCGATCGATCGCCGTGCGCCCGAGCAGCTTCTCGAGCTGGAACTGCTGGGCCGGGTTCAACTCGTTGTCGAAGACCACGGTGTCGGCGTCGACCGCCAGACAGAGCGTCCGGAGCTCCTCGGCCTTCCCCTTGCCGATGAAGAAGGTGTGATCGGGAGCATCGCGACGTTGGACGAGTCGAGCCATCACATCGGCCCCGGCGGTGTCGACCAGCAGTTCGAGTTCGTCGAGGCTCGCCTCGGTGTCGTCCTCGGTGGATCCCGGCAGCGTCACCCCGACGAGCACGATCCGCTCGCGGATCGTCCGGTCGATGAGCGTGGCGCCGAGCGCCTCTGAGTAGGGGTTGCTCACCGGCCCGCGATCTCGATGGTGGCGATCGCCACGGAGGGGCCCGACAGCACCGCCGTGCTGGTGTCGCGGTCGACGGCGACGGTCACGGTGCCGCCATCCATGTGCACCGTCACCTCGCCGGCGGCATCGGCGCTGACCAACCCCCAGTCGAGGGCCGCGACCGCGGTCGCGCAGGCCCCGGTACCGCAGGCCTCGGTGATGCCGACCCCGCGCTCGTGCACCCGCATACGCACCTCGTGCACTCCGGGGCCGGGCTCGACGATCTCGAGGTTGACCGCCGGTACCACCGCTCCGAGGGCCTCGAGGTCGACGACGGCGACCTCATCGACGCCGACGACGGCGTGCGGATTCCCGAGGCTGAGGTGCCGGACAGGACGATCCGGATGACATCCGGTCGCATCCCAGTTGACGGGAGCCTCGACCGCGGTCACCGCTCCCATCTCCACCGAGGAGACCATGGTGATCCCGTCGTGGCCGCGGATCTCGACGGTGCGCAGTCCGGCCTCGGTCGCGACCGTCACCGACGCCGGGACCACCCCGCCACGGTGGTCGATCCAGGCCTGGACGAAACACCGGATCCCGTTGCCACTCATCTCCGCGGGCGAGCCATCGGCGTTGAGGAGACGCATCACGACATCGACACCCGAGGGCTGGTCGAGCGCGGGCGCGGTCCCGACGAGGAGTCCGTCGGCGCCGATACCACGCCGACGGTCGCAGAGCTCGCGCGCCATCCGGGTGAGGTCGACGTCATCGGCGGGATCGAACAGGACGAGGAAGTCGTTCCCGAGACCGTGGAGTTTGCGCAGCGTGGTCACAGTCGACCGATCGCTGCTCGTGGTGTCGTCATCGCTCGCCCCTCCCGCCGGTGCTCACCCATAGCTCGTCGAGGACATCGATGGCCTCGGCGACCGGGTCGGCGGTGATGTCCACCCAGCGTATGCGCGGGTCCCGGCGGAACCAGCGCTCCTGACGGACGGCGAACTGACGGGTGTGCACCACCGTGGACTCGACCGCCTCGTCGAGGGAGCAGGAGCCACGGAGGTGCTCAGCCAACTCCGCGTAGCCGAGGGCCTGCATCGCGGTGCGCGAGGGCGAGAGCGCGAGCACCCGCTCGACCTCAGCGAGGAAGCCCGCCGCCATCATCGCGTGCACCCGTCGCTCGATGCGCTCGGCGAGCACCGCGCGGTCCCAGCGAAGACCGAGTTGGGCGACCGGTGTCGGCGGATAGCGGTCGAGGCCGTCACCAAAAGAGGAGAAGGGTCGCCCGGTCACCTCGATCACCTCGAGGGCCCGCACCACCCGCCGGGTGTTCGACGGCTCCATCCGATCCGCGGCCTCGGGGTCGAGAGCGCGAAGACGCTCATGGAGGGCCCCGGAGCCGACCTCGGTCGCCTCGGCCTCGAGGCGAGCCCGAACCGCGTCGTCACCACCGGCCAGATCGAGGCCGTCGATCTCGGCGAAGGCGAGAGCCAGCGCCGACTTCCCCGATGCCGTCGGGCCGATGACCGCGACCCGTCGGGGGGCGACCGATGTCATCGGGTCACAGGGACAGCACCGGGATGCGGGTGCGGTGCGTCGCTTCGACGAGCAGTTCGACGAAGTTCCCCTCGAGGAAGTGCGGAGCGCCGCGGGTGATCTCCACCGTCGCGTATGAGCCCGCGCGAAGGGGACGGGGCGGGGTGAAGTGCACGAGCTTGTTCTGACGCGTCCGTCCGGATGTGACCGAGGGGTCGCGCTTCGACGGACCCTCGACGAGCACCTCCTCGACGCGACCGACACGGGCCTCATGTCGGGCGAGCGCCGATCGCTCGACGACCACCCGGAGACGATCGAACCGTTCGCGCGCCACGTCGGCGTCGATGAAGTCGTCGACCGCTTCGGCAGCCTCCGTGCCCGGGCGTGGCGAGTAGATGAAGGTGTAGGCGTAGTCGTACTCGGCGGCCGCGGCGACCTCCAGGGTGCGCTCGAAGTCGTCCTCGGTCTCTCCCGGGAACCCGACGATGATGTCTGTCGACACCGCGAGATCGGGGATGGTCGACCTCGCCTCGACGAGTCGATCGAGGTAGCGCTCGGCGGTGTACCCGCGGTGCATGAGCGCGAGGACTCGGTCGCTCCCCGACTGCAGCGGGTAGTGCAGGTGCTCGCAGACCTCCGGGGAGGAGGCCATCGCCTCGAAGGTCTCCGGGCGCATGTCCTTCGGGTGTGGGCTCGTGAACCGCACGCGGCGGATCCCCTCGACGGCGCCGACCGCTCCGAGCAGGTCGGCGAAGAGGGGCCGTGGTCGAGCGTCGACATCACCGGCCCGTCGCCGGGCGAGTTGGAGATCGCGACCGTAGGAGTTGACGTTCTGCCCGAGCAGGGTCACCTCGGTCACCCCGTCGTCGGCGAACCGCTGGACCTCGGCGATCACATCGTCGAAGGGCCGCGACACCTCGTCGCCGCGCACCGCCGGGACGATGCAGAAGGCGCAGTTGTTGTCGCAGCCGATCTGGATCGTCACCCAGGCCGAGTGGGAGACCTCGCGGCGCACCGGGAGCGCCGAGGGGAACAGGACCTCATCGTCGACCACCGCCTCCTCGAGGATCTCGGTGACCGGCCCGGAGCTCTCAACCGATCCGAGCAGCTCAGCCGTCCGGTGGACGTTGTGGGTCCCGAGGACCACATCCACGTGCGGCGCCCGCTCGCGGACCGTGTCGCGGTCCTTCTGCGCGAGACAGCCGGCCACCACCACGCGGCGTCCGGGAACAGCGTCCTTCCAGGTCTTCAGGTGGCCGAGGTTGCCGTAGAGCTTGTTGTCGGCGTTCTCGCGGATGCAGCAGGTGTTGAGCACGACGACGTCGGCGCCGTCGAGGTCATCGGCCTCGGCGTACCCGTCGGCCTCCAGCAGTCCGGCGATCCGCTCGGAGTCGTGTTCGTTCATCTGGCACCCGTAGGTGCGGACGACGTAGCGGCCCGACATGCCCGCGAGGCTAACGCTGGCTCAGCGCAGACCAAGCCGGAGGAACTGCTCCTCGGGGGCGGCGACCTCGGTGAGGGCGTGCCGGAGGAGCTCGAGCGCCTCGGTCTCGGCGCGGGTGCCGATGAGATTCTCGGCGCAGGCCGGGTCATCGGATCGGTACAGATGATGGTCGTCGACGGGCATGGCGTGCGACCAGAACGGCAGCAGGTCACCTTC